>JARLHH010000102.1 GCA_031292335.1 Candidatus Limnocylindrales bacterium
CGGACCGCGCCGGCATCGCACCCGGCCGCCGAGGGCGCCGCCGAGGGCGCCGCCGACCCGACGCCGGACGATCTCGAGCCGGGCACGGGCGCCTGAACGCGAGGGGTCCGATCGCCATCCCGGCCATCCTGCCCCGCCGGGGCGCGTCGGCGTCCCGGATTGCTCGCCGCGGGAGGGACACGCCGCGGAGGCATCGCCCGGCGTCATCTACCATCACGGCGTGCCAGGCGAGCCCGAATCCACGCAGCGCTCCAGGCTCGCCCCGGTGCTCGAGCTCGACGGCGTCGGCGTCCGGCGCGGCGTGGCCTGGCTGCTCGCCGAGGTCTCCCTCGTCGTGCACCCGGGCGAGCGCTGGGTCGTGGTGGGCCCGAACGGTGCCGGCAAGTCCACGCTCCTGGCGGTCGCCGCGACGAGCCTCCTCCCGACGGTCGGCCGCGTCCGGGTCCTGGGCGCGGAGCTCGGACGGGTGGATGCCCGGACGCTCCGGCCCCGGATCGGGCTGACGAGCGCCGCCCTCGCCGAACGATTCGATGCGCGCCTCCGGGCGCGAGAGGTCGTGGTGACCGCCCGGACGGGTGCGCTCGCACCCTGGTGGGACACCTACGCCGAGCGCGACCAGGCGCGCGCAATCGAGCTGCTTCGCCAGCTCGGCGTGAGCGAAGTCGCGGAGCGGCCGTTCTTCACGCTCTCCACGGGGGAGCGCCAGCGGGTGCTGCTGGCGCGGACCCTCCTGGCCGACCCGGACCTCGTCCTCGCGGACGAGCCCGCGGCGGGCCTCGACCTGCGGGCGCGCGAGGAGCTCGTGGAGGCCCTGGCCGGGCAGGCGGCGCGGCCGCGACCGGGCGGCATCGTGCTCGTGACTCACCACCTCGAGGAGATCCCGCCCGGGTTCGGGCACGCGGCGGTGCTCGCCGGCGGGCGGCTGCTCGCGGCCGGCGAGATCGGCAGCGTCCTCGTGGACGCGACGCTCTCGGCGGCCTACGGCATCCCGCTGCGCGTCGAGGGCCGGAACGGCCGCTGGACCGCCCGGCGCGCCTGACGGGCCATCCGGGCGCCCGGCCGCGCCTCAGGCCGGCGCGGACTCCCTGGCGATCCGTCGAAGCACCGCCGGCAGGATCCCGCCCTGTCGGTAGTACTCGACCTCGATGGGACCGTCGAGACGGCAGTCCACCTCGAAGCGCGTCTCGCCCGACCCGTCGGCCTCGTCGCGGACGGCGACCACGGTTAGCCGTGCCCGCGGCGCGAGGTCGTCGCCGAGCCCGGCGATCGAGAAGCGCTCACGCCCCGTCAACCCCAGGCTGACGGCGCTCTCGCCGGGCAGGAACTGCAGCGCCAGCACGCCCATGCCGACAAGGTTGGAGCGGTGGATACGCTCGAAGCTCTCCGCGATGACCGCCCGGATTCCCAGCAGCCGGGTTCCCTTGGCGGCCCAGTCGCGCGAGGAGCCGGACCCATACTCGCGGCCGGCGAGGACGATGCTCGGCACGCCCTCTGCCTGGTAGCGCATCGCGGCGTCGTAGATGAACATCTCGGATCCGGTCGGGACGTGCCGCGTGTAGGGCCCCTCCTTGCCGTCGACGAGGCGGTTCCGCAGCCGGATGTTGCCGAACGTCCCGCGCATCATCACCTCGTGGTGGCCCCGGCGGGCCCCGTACGAGTTGAAGTCCGGCGGCTCGACCCCGTGCGCCTGGAGCCACGTGCCGGCCGGCGACCAGGCGGCGATCGATCCCGCCGGCGAGATGTGGTCGGTGGTCACCGAGTCGCCCAGCCAGGCCAGCACGCGGGCTCCGGCGATGTCGCGGATCGGGTCCGGAACCAGCGTCATGCCGGCGAAGAAAGGCGGGTCGGCGACGTACGTCGAGCCTGCGTCCCAGGCGTAGCGATCGCCGTCCGGGATCGGGAGCGCCTGCCAGCGGGCGTCACCCTCGAACACGGACGCGTAGGCGGATCGGAACAGGTCCCCGTCCACCGCATCCGCGATGGCGTCGCGCACCTCGTCGGAGGACGGCCAGATGTCGGCCAGAAAGACGGGTTCGCCGTCGCTCCCGGAGCCGAGCGGCTCGCGCGAGAGGTCGATGTCGATGCGTCCGGCCAGCGCGTAGGCCACCACGAGGGGAGGGGAGGCGAGGTAGCTGGCCCGGGCGAGCGGATGGATCCGGCCCTCGAAGTTGCGGTTGCCCGACAGGACCGCGACGACCGTGAGCGCCCCCTCCTCAATCTGGCGCGCCACCGAAGCGTCGAGCGGCCCCGAGTTGCCGATGCAGGTGGTGCACCCGTAGCCGGCCAGCGCGAACCCCAGCTCGGCGAGCGGCTGCGTCAGCCCAGCCCGCTCCAGGTAGGCCGTGACGGCGCGCGAGCCGGGGGCGAGCGAGGTCTTGACGACGGAGTTGACGCGGAGACCGCGCGCGACGGCCTTCCGGGCGAGCAGCCCGGCACCCACCATGACGCTCGGGTTGGACGTGTTCGTGCACGACGTGATCGCCGCGATCACGACCGAGCCGTTTCGGACCTCGCCCGGCCCGGCGGCGGGTGCCTCACCGGCGGGCAGGATGCCCGCGAAGGCCGCCTCGAAGCTGGCCCGGGCCTGCGGCACCGGGACCCGGTCCTGGGGCCGGCGCGGCCCGGCGAGGCTCGGCTCGACCGTCGCGAGGTCCAGGTCGACCGCCAGGTCGAAGTCCGGACCCGGGCCAGGGAGGCGCCACAGCCCCTGGGCCCTCGCATAGCGTTCCACGAGCTCGACGCGGCCGGGCTCGCGTCCGGTGAGCCGCAGGTAGACGAGCGTCTCGTCGTCGATCGGGAAGATCGTTGCCGTCGCCCCGAACTCGGGGCTCATGTTGCTGATCGTGGCGCGATCCGCAAGCGGCAGGCCGGTCAGCCCGTCGCCGGCGAACTCCACGAACGAGCCGACCACGCCGAGCGCCCGCAGGCGTTCGGTGACCGTCAGCACGAGGTCGGTGGCCGTGGTTCCCGTCCGCATGGCGCCGTGCAGCCGGACGCCGACCACCCGTGGCATGGGGAGGTAGAGGGGCTGGCCGAGCAGCACCGCCTCGGCCTCGATCCCGCCGACCCCGTAGCCCAGGACGCCGAGGGCGTTGACCATCGTGGTGTGAGAATCGGTCCCCACGAGCGTGTCCGGGTAGGCGAGGGGCCGTCCGCCGTCGTCCGCGACGGTCACCACGGTGGCCAGGTACTCGAGGTTGACCTGGTGCACGATGCCCGTGCCGGGCGGCACGACCCGGAGCCCCCGGAAGGCCCCCTGGGCCCAGCGCAGGAGCTGGTAGCGCTCGCCGTTCCGCTCGTATTCGCGCCTGACGTTGAAGGCGAACGAGTCCGCCGTCCCGAACCGGTCGACCTGGACCGAGTGGTCGATCACCAGGTCGGCCGGCACGAGCGGGTTGACCCGGCCCGGGTCGCCCCCCAGCGCCGCCATCGCGTCGCGCATGGCGGCCAGGTCCACGACCGCCGGCACACCCGTGAAGTCCTGCAGGATCACGCGAGCCGGGAGGAAGGGGATCTCCGCGTCGCCGCCCGCCCCCGGCCGCCAGCTGGCGATCCGCGCGAGATCGGCCTCCGTCACGAGGCCGCGCCCGACGTGCCGCAGGACGTTCTCCAGGAGGATCTTCAGCGTGACGGGCGCGCGATCGAGGTCGACCTGGGCCGCCAGCGGGGCGAGGGGCACGTAGTCCGGAAGGCCGGGACCGAGGCTGGCTCGGGCGCCGATCGGCATGCTCGTCGACACAGGTTCCTCGTCTGTTCGCGCGCGCGGCGCGGGGACCTCGGGGGGCGCTACGCTGTCGGGGCCAAGAGTACCCCGCCGCGACGCGGCCCGGCGTCGGCGGCACCAGACCAAGGAGCCCACCGTGCGAGCCTGGAGCGATGCCGCGCCGCCGCCTCCCGGTGACCTCGAGACGCTGCGGGAGGTCCGCCGTGCGACCGACATCGGGGACCCGGCGCTGCCGGCGGGGGCACACCGGCACGGCGACGAGGTGCACCTGGAAGCGCACGCCCACCCGCACGTGGCAGCTCCCGAGGACGGCCGGCCGGTCATCGGGATCGTGGGCGGCGGGCCCGTCGGGCTCACCCTGGGCGTCGCGCTCGCGAGCGCGGGCTGGCAGGTGGGCGCGGTCGCCAGCCGCGACCCCGACCGGCGCGAACGATTTCGGCGGCTCGTGCCCGGAGCCCGCGCGTTCGTCGAGCCCGCCGGCATCCTCGACGAGTGCCACCTCGCGATCATCGCCGTGCCCGACGACGCGATCGCGGAGGTCGCCGCGGGCATGCACCTCTACTCCGGGCAGGCGCTCGTCCACACGAGCGGCCTGCTGGGGACCGAGGTGCTCGCCCCGGCACGGGCGGCCGGCACTTCCTGCGGCTCCTTCCACCCGCTCGTGGCCTTCGCGGACGTGGACCGGGCTCTGGCCGCCCTGCCCGGCGCGACCGTGGCGATCGAGGGCGACGAGGACATCCTCGACGTCCTCGCCGAGATGGCCGAGTCGATCGGCCTGCTGCCCGTCCGGTTGAGCCCGGGTTCCAAGCCCGCCTACCACGCGGCGGCGGTGCTCGCGGCGGGCGGCCTCGTGGCGCTCCTCGACGTGGTCGCGGAGGTGGCTGCGCGGGCCGGCCTGGACGAGCGCGGGGCGCTGGCGATCTACGGCCCGCTTGCCGCCCAGGCGCTCGGCAACGCCCGGACGCTCGGCATCGCGCCGGCGTTGACGGGCCCGGCGGTCCGCGGCGACGCGGGCACGATCGCGGCCCACCTCGCCGCGCTCGGGGAATCGGCGCCGGCGGCGCTGGACGCCTATCGCGCCCTTCTCCGCCGCCAGGTCGCGATCGCCGAGTCGCGGCGCGGCCTGGCGCCGGAGACGGCGGCCCGCCTCCGGGCCGACCTTGCAGATCGCCGCTGACGCAGTACGATCTGCACATGCAGCGAAGCTTCGCCACGAGGTTCGCGGTTCGTCCGGCGGTCACCTTCCCGACACCCCCGCCGGGATTCCGGGAGCGCCGCCTCGGGCTCCATCGCCACGTCGGCTTCCAGGCTTCGACGGACCGCCCGACGATCGTTCGCCGGACGGACCTGGGACCGGTGGTCCTGCTGCGCTCCGACTGGCGCGTGGTGTCGTCGGCGCGCTCTCAGCGCGGCGCCGGGATCGCGGGCCCGCTGGTCGCGGTTCGCTGGGCGAAGCTCGAGCTCCGGAGTCCAGGTCGTCGCGTGCGCGCCGCGTCGGCACCGTGGCGCGGCTGAGGCGCACCACCGCCACCTCCGCGGGCGGGATCGTCGTCCGCACCATCGCCGGCGTTCCGCATCTCGTCGCCGGCCGCCGCCGCCGCGAACGCGACGGGAGTTCGTGGACGCTCCCCAAGGGAACTCCCAATCCGGCCGAGACGCTCGAGGAGACGGCGCTCCGCGAGGTCGCCGAGGAGACCGGGCTGGAAGTGCGCATCGTCGCCCCGATCGACCGGATCGAGTACGACTTCGTCCAGGGCGGCGCGAAGATTCACAAGACGGTCCACTTCTGGCTGATGGAGCCGATCGGCGGCGACCTTGCCCGCCACGACCACGAGTTCGCCGAAGTGCGCTGGGTCCCGCTGGCCGATGCGCCGGGTCTGCTGACGTTCGAGACCGAGCGCGCGCTCGTCGAGCGCGCTGCGGGGATGGTCGCCGCGACCGACGCGTCGCGGCCATGACCGAGACCGCGCAGACCGCCGGCTGGTCGCGCGCAACGCCGCTCCTGTCGCGCCACGTCGCGCTCGGCGCGCGGATGATCGACTGTGGGGGCTGGTGCATGCCGGTCCAGTACACCTCGATCCTCGAGGAGCACCGCACGGTCCGCGAGCGCGCCGGCCTCTTCGACCTGTCCCACATGGGCAAGCTGTTCGTCGAGGGTCCCGATGCGGGCGCGGCGCTGGCGGGCGTGCTCGTGACGGACCCGCCCTCGCTGGCCGTGGGCCGCGCCCAGTACTCCATGATCTGTGCCCCGGACGGCGGGGTCATCGACGACCTGATCGTGTACCGGCTGGCGGAGGACCGGTTCCTCGTCGTCGCCAACGCCTGGAATGCGTCCGTCGTCTCTGATGCGCTCGCGGAGCACCTGGGTCGGAGTCGCTGCATCCTCGACGACCGGTCGCTCTCCACCGCGCTGGTCGCCGTGCAGGGACCTGCGGCCCTGCGCATCCTCCGGCCCCTCACCGACGTCGACCTGGCCGGCCTTCGCCATTACGGGGTTGCCGAGGGCGCCGTGGCCGGCATCCCGGCGCTCGTCGCGCGCACCGGCTACACCGGGGAGGACGGCTTCGAAGTCCTGGTCGAGGGCGCCGCCGCCCCCGAGCTCTGGGATGTCCTCAGCGCGGCCGGGGCAGCGGCCGGCCTGGCACCGGTCGGGCTGGGCGCCCGCGACACGCTGCGTCTCGAGGCCGGCATGCCGCTCTACGGCAACGAGCTGGACCGTTTCACGACGCCCTTCGAAGCGGGCCTGGGCCGCGTGGTCATGCTCAGCAAGGCGGGCCCGTTCGTGGGCCGGGATGCCCTGGCCCGCGCCGCCGAAGCGGGCCCCCGGCGGTTGCTCATCGGCCTGATCGTCCGCGGGCGCCGGATCGCGCGCCACGGATACCCGGTCTGGTCCGGGTCACGGCGCACCGGCGTCGTCACGTCGGGAACGCTGTCTCCGACGCTGGGCGTCCCGATCGCCATGGCCTACGTATCCCCGGCCGATGCCACGCCCGGTACGATGCTCGACGTGGAGATCCGCGCGGCGCGCGCCGCTGCCGAGGTCGTGCCGCTCCCGTTCTACTCCCGCGTCCGATGACTCGCCGGGCCGCGGTTCGCCGCGGCGACGCGAGCCCGGTTCCTTTGGCAGTGACCGCGTCAACACGGAGGTTTACCGGCCGATGATCCCGTCCGACCTGCGCTACACCAAGGAGCACGAATGGGTCCGCGTCGCCGGCGACGAGGCGACGATCGGCATCACCCAGCATGCCGCCGATCAGCTGGGCGACATCGTCTTCGTCGAGCTGCCCGAGCCCGGCAGGCGGCTGGAGCAGTTCGCCACGTTCGGGGTCGTGGAGTCGGTGAAGGCCGTCAGCGACCTCTTCGCGCCGGTGGCCGGGGAGGTCGTCGAGGGCAACGCAGGTCTGGCCGCGACCCCGGAGGTCGTGAACACGGACCCGTACGGCGCGGGCTGGATGCTGCGCGTCCGGCTCTCCGACCCCGCCCAGCTGGAGCAGCTGCTCGACGCCGCCGCCTACGAGGCGCTCACCGCGGAGGGCTGACCCGATGGTCTACGGACCGCACACCCCCGACGACCGGTCGCGGATGCTGGCCGCGCTGGGGATCGGCTCGGTCGATGAGCTCTTCGACGTCATCCCCGCCTCGATCCGCGCCCGCCCGATGGCGCTGCCGGCGGGGATGACCGAGCTGGACCTGATGGCACGCCTCCGGACCCTGGCGGGTCACAACCGCGTCGATCTCGCCAGCTTCCTGGGCGCGGGCGTGTACCGCCACCACCTGCCCCCGGTCATCGACCAGATCCTCCTGCGCGGCGAGTTCTACACCGCGTACACGCCGTACCAGCCGGAGATCAGCCAGGGGACGCTCCAGACGATCTACGAGTACCAGTCGCTGCTCGCCGAGCTGACCGGCATGGACGTCGTCTCCGCCTCGCACTACGACGGCGCCACGGCCACCGCCGAGGCGGCGTTGATGACCTGCCGGGCAACCCGCCGCGAGCGGGTGCTGGTCTCCCGCGGCGTTCATCCCCAGGCCCGCCAGACGCTGGAGACCTACTTCGCCGGGGCGAACCTCACCTTCGACGAGGTGCCCCTGGTGGCCGACGGGCCGGCGGCCGGGACCACGGACCTCGCGGCGCTCCGGCGCCTCCTCGCCGATCCCGCCCGGCCCGTGGCCGGCGTCGTTGCGGCCCAGCCCAACGTGCTGGGCCTGCTCGAGCCGATGGACGAGGTCGGCCGGCTCGCCCACGCGGCGGGTGCGCTGTTCGTCGCCGCGGTCGAGCCGATCTCCCTTGCCGTGCTCGCGCCGCCGGCCGCCTATGGGGCCGACATCGCCGCCGGCGAGGGCCAGCCCCTCGGCATCCCGCCCCAGTACGGAGGACCCTATCTCGGAATCCTGGCCTGCCGGGATCCCCTCGTCCGCCAGATCCCCGGGCGCCTGATCGGGATGACCAGCGACGCGGACGGCCGGCGTGCCTACGTCATGACCATGCGCGCCCGCGAGCAGGACATCCGGCGCGAGAAGGCCGCCAGCAACATCTGCACGAACCAGGCGCTCTGCGCCCTCGCCGCGGCCGTCTACGTCGCGGCGCTCGGGCCCGGCGGACTCCGCGACGTGGCCGCGACCTCCGCGGCGCGGGCGAGCGAGCTGGCTGCCGCGCTGGCGGACGCCGGGGCGCCGCGCCTGCACGCCGGTGCGTACCTCAACGAGTTCGCCGTCCGCGTTGCCGACGCGCCGGCCGTCCACCGACGGCTTCTCCACCGCGGGATCCTGGCCGGGATCCCGCTCGCGCAGCTGGAACCCGGCGATCCGTCGCTCGCGGACGGCCTGCTGGTGTGTGCCACGGAGTGCACGACGGCGGAGGAGATCGAGCTGTTCGCCTGGGCGCTCCGCGACGAGCTGGGCGCCGGACCCGGCATGACGGGCGCGGCCGGCGGGGAGGGGACCCGATGAGCGTCACCGGCCCGAAGCTCCAGCCGACGCTCTTCGAGCTGTCCGGGCCCGGGCGCGCCGCCGGGCGGCGCATCCCGGCCGCGCCCGCGGACGCACTGGAGCGGATCCCCGCCGCCGCGCTCCGGGAGTCGCCCCCCGCGCTCCCCGAGGTGGACGAAGCGTCGCTGGTCCGTCACTACGTCAACCTGTCGCAGCTGAACTGGGGCGTGGACACCGGCTTCTACCCGCTCGGCTCGTGCACGATGAAGTACAACCCCAAGGTCAACGAATGGGCGGCCCGCCTGCCCGGGTTCGCGTCGCTGCACCCGCTCGCGCCCGACGAGACCGCCCAGGGGACGCTCGAGCTGCTCTGGGAGCTCGAGCGGGACCTCGCGGAGATCGGCGGGATGGACGCGGTGACGCTCCAGCCCGCGGCGGGTGCCCACGGGGAGCTGACGGGCATCCTCGTCGTGCGGGCCTATCACCGCGCCCGTGGCGACCTGGAGCGGACCGAGGTCCTGATCCCGGACTCGGCGCACGGCACCAACCCTGCCACGGCCTCGATGGCCGGCTTCCTGACCGTCAACATCCCGTCCGCGCCCGACGGCGGCGTCGACCTGGAGGCGTTCCGGGCGGCCCTCGGGCCGCGCACGGCCGCCATCATGATCACGAACCCGTCCACGCTCGGCCTGTTCGAGCGCCGCATCGTCGAGCTCATCGAGATGGTCCACGCGGCCGGCGCGCTCGCTTACATGGACGGCGCCAACCTGAACGCCATGCTGGGCCGATTCCGGCCCGGCGAGGCGGGCTTCGACGTCATGCACTTCAACGTCCACAAGACGTTCTCCACGCCGCATGGCGGCGGCGGCCCGGGGGCGGGCCCGGTCGGCGTGCGGGCGCCGCTGATCCCGTTCCTGCCGGCCCCGCGCGTCCTGCGCGAGCCGGCAGGGACGTTCCGCCTGGAGCGGCCCGGCGAGCGGCCCGCCAGCATCGGCCGGGTTCGCGGCCACGTGGGCAGCGTCGGCATCCTGGTCCGCGCGTGGGCCTACATCCGGGCCCACGGTTCGGACGGGCTCCGCGAGGTCAGCGACGATGCCGTGCTGGCCGCCAACTACCTGCGCGGCCGGCTCGAGGCCGGCGGCGCGTTCGAGGTGCCGTACCCGGGGCCCTGTGCCCACGAGTTCATCGCCTCAGGGGCGAGCCTCAAGCGGGCAACCGGCGTGCGGACCCTGGACGTCGCCAAGCGCCTCATCGACAAGGGCTACCACCCGCCCACGATCTACTTCCCGCACACCGTGGACGAGGCGATGCTCATCGAGCCAACGGAGACGGAGCGTCTCGACTCGCTCGACGCGTTCGCCGAGGCGCTCCTGGAGATCGCCCGGGAGGCGCACGACACGCCCGACCTCGTCCTGTTCGCCCCGCACTCGGCGCCGGTTCGCCGGCTCGACGAGGCGACCGCCGCTCGCCAGCCGAACCTGCGCTGGCGGCGGCAGGCTCCGCCGGCGCAGGGACCGGGCTGAGCCTCGCGCGGCGTCGTGTGAACCGGGCGTCGCGCGGCCGCGTAATGGAGCATGAAGGGAGCGACGGCGTCAGCCCGGAACGTCCCCTCGTATCGCGTGGGTCCATGACGGCAGATCGGCAGGACGTCGAAGGGCGCTCGCTCGATCCCGCGGAGGCGGCCCTCCTGCGGAGAATCCGCGAGGATGACCTCGACGGATTCGAGGCCTTCTTCGAACGCTACCGTGGGCCCGTCTTCGCGACCGCATACGCGCTCCTCGGCGAACGCCAGGCCGCGGAGGAGGTCCTCCAGGACACGTTCTCGAAGGCCTTCGAGTGGCGCCGCCGGCTGCGCGCCGATGTCAGCCCGCTGCCCTGGCTGCATCGAGTGGCGCTCAACTTCTGCTACAGCCGGCTCTCCCGGAGACGGCTGCCCTGGGAGCCGATCACCGACACGATGGCCCACCTCTTGTTCGACCACGGCGCCGAGCCCGCGGACCGGGCCGAGCTGACCGAGCTGCGCGAGATCGTGCGCGACGGGATCGCCGCGCTGCCGGCCAAGCACCAGGCGGTGATCGTCCTGTTCTACCTCCGTGGACGCTCCGTCGGCGAGACCGCGGAGATCCTCGGCATCCCGGCCGGCACGGTGAAGTCGCGACTTCATTTCGGCCTGCGGTCGCTCCGGGAGCGGCTCGAGGACGATCGGCGGTTCGGCGGCGCCTACCGGCCCCTCGCGGGTTCCGAGACGGTCGTGGACGGCGGCCGATGATCCCCGTGCGCCGCCGCGCCGCTCCGTGCGCGAGCCATCGCGAGGCGATCACCGCGTTCGCCTCGCTGCGCGAGGGCAGTCCGGCCGTGCGCCGGGCGCTGGACCACGTGGACCGCTGCCGGGAGTGCGAGGCGGAGCTGGGCGCGACCACCCTGGTCGTGCAGGCGCTGCGCCGCCTGTGCGACGAGGCATGGCTGGTCCAGCCCGCCGCTGACGACTGGGAGCGGCTCCGGCGCCGCTTGGTCTCGACCCCCCCGAGGCCGTCGCTCCTCGTGTCGGGGATCCCGGGGCTGCTCGTCGCGCTCGGCCTGTGCGGAGCGCTCGCGGGCCCGCGCCTGCTGGGCGGCGCCGCGGCGACACGGTTCGACGATGGGGTCGCAGGCTCGCCCACAACCCCGGCAGCGGTGAGGTTCGAGCAGGCCAGCGATCGATACGCGGCGCCACCGCAGATCATCGTCGTCGCCGCCGGGACGGCCGCCCCGACGAGTCGAGCCGACGACCTGGCGCGGGCGGTCGTCGCCCTGCGTGCAATTCCCCCGGTAACGCCGGTCGTGGACGTTCCGGCCGGTGGTCTCGAGATGGCGCCGGCAGGCGCGGACAGGAGGTGACGGGGGAGCCACGCCGTGCGTCCGCCGCCCGCGCAGCGGCGGATTCATTGACCGGCGCGAACTTCCGGACCCTATAATGCGCGAACGTCTGTGGGCGCCGAGCCGACGGTGCGCCGGTGCGCGCGAGCCGGCCGGACGGCCCCCAACAGGAGGAGCGGGCACGCGGCGAACGCCGCGCCGTCCGGGAAACAGGAGGATCGATCTCGATGAGCTTGAGACTTCGTGGTCTCGCGCTGCTCGGGGCGCTCGCGATCGTCGCGGCGGCCTGTGGCGGCTCGGCGACACCCTCGCCCGCCGCCCCGAGCGCCGGCGCCCG
>JARLHH010000103.1 GCA_031292335.1 Candidatus Limnocylindrales bacterium
ATGTGGCGGAGAGGGAGGGATTCGAACCCTCGATGGGTTGCCCCATACCGCATTTCCAGTGCGGCGCCCTAGGCCTCTAGGCGACCTCTCCGCGGGCATGTCGGCGCAGTCGCCGGCGGAACGGGTTCGAGCTGCGTGGCGGAGAGGGTGGGATTCGAACCCACGGTGCTTGCGCACACCGCTTTTCGAGAGCGGCACCTTCAACCACTCGGACACCTCTCCGGGCGAGAGGATACCAAAGGCAGGAGCAGCGGGGACAGGACGACGATCGGCTCCGGATCACAGCCGTCCGGCCGGCCCTCCCCGCCCCGCGGGTGGTCGGGTGCCGTCATGCCGGCTCCACCGATCCCTCCGGGCCTGCGTCGTCAGGGCTTCGCCACCCCCGCGAGCAGGCCAGCGGCGTCGGCACGGAGGATGCCGGAGACGAGGTCCATGCGGCGGGAGAAGGCAGGGTGGTCTGCCAGCTGGATGACCGACCCGGCCGCCCCGGCCCGGGGGTTCGAGACCGCGTAGACGAGACAGTCCACGTCCGATTCGAGCAGGGCCCCCACGCACATCGCACATGGCTCCACGAGCGCGAAGACCGTGACCCCGGCAAGCGACGTCCGCCCAAGGCGCCCGGCCGCCTCGCGCAGCGTCACGACGATGGCGTGGGCAGTCGGGTCGGTTCGCGCCACCACTTCCTCGTGGCCGCTGGCGACCAGCGCCTCGTCGAGGACGGCGGCGGCGCCGCGTGGGCGCTCGCCGGCGTCGACGGCTGCCCGGGCCTCCGCGAGCGCGGCGCCCATGAACAGCTCGTAGTGCATGGCGCCAGCCTACCGTGCCGCGATCGCGCGGATCACGCGTCGAGCCCGGACAGCGAGCGGATCGCGCGGGCCAGGGCGGACATGTCGTCGGCGGCATGCCCCGTCGCGACGAGCCCGGCCTCGAGCTGCGCCGCGAGGGCTGCCACGGGGAGCACGGCGCCCGATTCCCGGGCCATGTCCAGGGCGATACCGAGGTCCTTGAGGTGCAACGCGACCTTGAACCCGAGCGGGTAGTCGTTGGCCAGCATGCGGCCGCTCCGGTTGGCCAGCACCCAGCTCTGCGCCGCCCCGCCGGAGAGAGCTGCGACGACCTGTTCCGGGTCGAGCCCGGACTTGAGCGCGAGGACGAGGCCCTCGGCAACCCCCAGGTAGGTCCCCGCCAGGATCACCTGGTTGACGGCCTTGGCCGCCTGGCCGGCACCGACCGGCCCGAGATGCGTGACCGTCCGGCCGATCGCCTGGAGAACGGGCCGGGCCCGCTCGACGTCCGCGGGTGCACCCCCCACGAGGATCGCGAGCGTCGCGTTCCGGGCACCCTCGCTGCCGCCGGTCACCGGCGCGTCAACGAATCCGACCCCCTGTCGCGCGAGCGCGGCCGCGAACCGCCGGGTGGCGGCCGGGTCGATCGTGGAGCAGTCGATGACCAGGCTCCCAGCCGTGGCGCCCGCCGCGACGCCGTCCCGGCCGAACAGCACGCTCTCGACGTCCGGCGTATCGGAGACGCAGATCAGGACGATGTCGGCAGTGGAGGCGAGCGCCGCGGGCGTCGCCACGATCATGCCGCCGAGCGCCTCGATCTCGGAAGTGTGCCCCGGGGTCCGGTTCCACGCCGCCAGCGGGAAGCCGGCGCGGGCGAGGTTGGCAGCCATGGCGCCGCCCATCGTGCCGAGGCCGATGACGCCGACGCGCGGCCGGGATTGTTCCGTCATGGACGGGAGTGTAGGCCCAACGGCACTTCCGGATCCCGCTCCCCGCCGGAATGATCGCCGCGTGACGATGCCGCGTCGCGGCAGCCACGAGAGGAGACCGCGGTGTCCGAGCGGAAGAAGGTCACCCTGCCCGCACTGTTCGCCAAGGTGGCCGATGGCACGCCCATCACGTGGCTGACCTGCTACGACTACCCGACCGCCCACCTGCAGGAGCAGGCGGGCATCGACATGATCCTGGTCGGCGACAGCCTGGGCATGACGATGCTCGGGTTCGACAGCACGCTGCCGGTCACGATGGAGGACATGATCCGGCACTCGGCGGCGGTCCGCCGCGGGGCGCCAACGGCGTGGCTCGTGGGTGACATGCCCTACATGAGCTACCAGCCCAGCGTCGAGACGGCGATCCGGAACGCCGGCCGGTTCATGGCCGAGGCGGGCTGCGATGCCGTCAAGCTCGAGGGCGGTGCCGAGATGGCCGACCGTGTCGCGGGGATCGCCCGGGCGGGGATCCCGGTCATCGGTCACCTGGGCCTGACCCCCCAGAGCGTGAGCGCCCTGGGCGGCTTCCGGCTCCAGGGCAAGGGCGCCGCGCAGGCGATGAAGATCGTGGACGACGCGCAGGCGCTCGAGGAGGCCGGCGCGTTCTGCATCCTCCTGGAGCTCGTGCCGGATCGCGTCTGCCGGCTCATCACCGAGCGAGCGAAGCACTGCATCATCATGAGCCTGGGCTCCGGGCCCGACGCCCACGGCCAGCTGCTGATCTACCACGACGCGTTCGCGCTCTACCCGAAGTTCACGCCGCGGATGGCGAAGGTCTTCGCCGACGCCGGGGCGGTGATCCGGGCCGGCCTGGCGGCCTACGTCGACGAGGTGACCGGGCGGACCTTCCCCCAGCCCGAGAACTGGTTCGGCATGAAGGACGACGAGTATGACGAGCTGGTGAGGCTGCTGGGATGATCACGCTGGTGGACACGGCGGCAGATCTCCGCGGCCGGCTCGCCATCCCGTACGCGCGACTCGACGAGCTGAACGCGTTCCTGCTCGACCCGGAGTCACGGGTTGTCAACGACATCCTCGCCGTCGTCGCGCGCTACGGGACGCCCGAGGAGATCAACCGGAAGGCGCGCGCCGCCGGGCAGCTGCCGGCACTCCTCGACCGGGTCGGTGCCACCCACCCCAGCTACCTGGCCGACCTCGACTGGCTGGCCGCCGAGCGCGACCGCGGAGCGTTCGTCAGCGTGGCCGACTTCCGCCGCGGAGTCCTGGGCTCGCGCGCAGACGGCGTCGAGTTCCGGGATGACGTCGCGGTGACCCTGGAAGTGAGCGCGCTGCAGTACTTCCCGTGGGTCGTCGCGGCGGCCCGGAAGACCATCGCAGAGCGCTCGCTCATGCCGGCTCGCTGGATCCAGGTCCGCCGGATGAAGGAGCAGGAGGCCGAGGGCGACCTGCCCGCCATCGCGGCCGCCATGCAGATCATCGGGGCGAGCTACGTCGAGACGCTCGACACCAAGGGCACCGATGGCTCGAACATCCACCTGGGCGGCCCGTCCACGATCACCGGGTACTTCGGCGGGATCGGCGAGCCCAACGACCACGTGCTCCTGTGGCTCGATGAGTTCCTCCACTACTACACCGAATACGGGGTGCGCCAGGTCCTCAACATCAACCCGGGCACGGTGCTCGCGGGCTACCTGCTGCACCGGCTCGGCGTGGACGTCGAGTTCAAGATCTCGGTCTTCATGGGTAACGACAATCCCTACGCCGGGATGTGGACCCTGATCGGGGCGAAGCTCTTCGAGCGCGACGACGGCACGTCGCCGCTGGTCGGGTTCAACTGGGGCAACTCGACCAACAACGAGACGCTCGAGATCACCGCCCAGGTCAGGCGGGCGTTCGGGTTCGAGGAAGCGATCCGCTTCGAGCACCACATCACGGAGACGTTCAAGAGCATCGTGCTCCAGCCCTACGACCGGCGCGAGGAGCTCATCGCGCTCGCCGACCATGTCCCCAACATCTCGGCCAAGCACGAGGGCGGCGACCCGGCGGTGGACGGAGCCCGAGCGCATCCGTCCGACATCCTGGACTATTTCCGGGCGGAGTCCGAGGTCATCGAGAGCGGCGACTGGGAGAGCCTCGCGCTCAACTTCATGGACAAGCTCGACGCCACGAACCACACCGCCCGCGCCCTGACCGAGCACGGGCTGAGCTTCCTGGCAGCGCAGAACCTGCATCACTGACGCGCGGCAGCGCGGAACGCCGGCTGGGGCGGGAATCCGTGGCGCGCCCGGCGGGACTCGAACCCACGACCTTCAGGTCCGCAACCTGACGCTCTATCCACTGAGCTACGGGCGCGCGATGGGTGGCGGAGAGGGAGGGATTCGAACCCTCGATGCAGGTTACCCCACATGGCGGTTTAGCAAACCGCTGCACTAGGCCTCTATGCGACCTCTCCGGGCCACGGCCGGCGGATTCTAGCAGACGGCGCCCCGGGGTCGCGCGAGGGATGCCGGCGCCGGCCCGGCGGAATCTGGCGGCACCGATGCGGGGCGATGTCGGGTACGCTTCCGCCTCGAAACGACACTGCAAGCAGGGTGATCGAGTGGTCTGCGCGAACTGTGGGACGATCAACCCGGCGGGGGCGAAGTTCTGCACGGAGTGTGCCGCCCGCCTCGCGCTCGCCTGCCCCACCTGCGGGACGACGAACGGCCCGACGGCGAAGTTCTGCAGCGAATGCGCCGCCCCGCTGACGGGAGGCACCGCCCCCGGGACGGCACCCGCCCCCGCGGCGGCCCCGGTCCCCGCCGGCGTTGCAGGCGGCCCGCGGGTGGTCGTTCCGCCGGGCTCCCCCGTCGCCGAGCGCCGGCTCGTGTCGGTGCTGTTCGCCGACCTGGTCGGGTTCACTCCGTTCGCGGAAGGACACGACGCCGAGGAGACGCGGGAGCTCCTGACCCGCTACTTCGACGTCGCCACCGACGTCATCACCCGGTACGGCGGCCGGGTGGAGAAGTTCATCGGCGACGCCGTGATGGCCGTCTGGGGAGCCCCGACGGCCCGCGAGGACGACGCAGAGCGCGCGGTCCGGGCCGGCCTGGAGCTCGTCGACGCGGTGCGGACGCTCGGCCCGTCCATCCAGGCGCGCGCCGGCGTCATGACCGGCGAAGCGGCGGTCACCCTGGGCGCGACGAACCAGGGCATGGTCGCCGGCGACCTCGTGAACACCGCCAGCCGGCTCCAGAGCGCTGCCCAGCCGGGAACGATCCTCGTGGGCGAGGCGACCCAGCGGGCGGCGAGCGGCGCGATCGCGTTCGAGCCGGCCGGCGAGCAGACGCTCAAGGGCAAGGCTGTTCCGGTCCCCGCCTGGCGGGCGCTGCGCGTCGTGGCGGAGCGCGGGGGACGCAACCGGAGCGAGGCCCTGGAAGCACCCTTCGTCGGTCGGGCCGACGAGCTGCGCCTGCTCAAGGAGCTGTTCCACGCCACCGGCCGGGAGCAGCGGGCCCGCCTGGTCTCGGTCTTCGGACCGGCCGGCATCGGCAAGACCCGCCTGGCCTGGGAGTTCACGAAGTACCTCGACGGCCTTGTCGAGAACGTCTGGTGGCACGACGGCCGATCCCCCGCCTACGGCGAAGGGATCACGTTCTGGGCCCTGGGCGAGATGATCCGCGGTCGCTGCGGCCTGGTGGAGACCGACGACGAGCCGACGACGCGGGCGAAGATCGGCGAGACGCTGGCGACGCACGTCCCCGACCCCGACGAGCGGCGCTGGATCGAGCCGGCGCTGCTGGCCCTTCTCGGCGTCGGGCCGAGGGTCGGGTCGGACCAGCTGTTCGCCGCCTGGAGGACGTTCTTCGAACGCCTCGCGGCGAGCTCTCCCGTGGTCATGGTCTTCGAGGACCATCACTACGCCGACCCGGGCTTGCTCGACTTCGTGGATCATCTGCTCGAGTGGAGTCGGAACGTCCCGATCTACATCCTGACCCTGGCCCGCCCCGAGCTCCTGGAGAAGCGCCCCGACTGGGGCGCGGGCAAGCGGAACTTCACCTCGATCTACCTGGAGCCGCTCTCGGCGCCGGCCATGCGCGAGCTGCTCGGCGGCCTGGTCCCCGGGCTTCCCGACGGGGCGATCCGGGCGATCGTCGAGCGGGCCGATGGCATCCCGCTCTATGCGGTCGAGACCGTCCGCATGCTCCTGGCCGAGGGCCGGCTCGCGCTCGAGGGCGGGGTCTACCGGCCGCTGGGCGACCTGACCACCCTGGCGGTCCCCGAGACGTTGACCGCGCTGATCGCCAGCCGGCTCGATGGGCTGGATCCGGCGGACCGGCTGCTCGTCTCCGATGCCGCCGTCCTGGGCCAGTCATTCACCCTGGCCGGCCTCGCGGCGGTGTCCGGCGTCGAGGCCACCGAGCTGGAGATGCGCCTGCGCACGCTGGTCCGGCGTGAGCTGTTCACCCAGGAGCGCGACTCCCGGTCGCCCGAGCGCGGCCAGTACGCCTTCGTCCAGGCCCTGATCCGGGAGGTCGCCTACAACACGCTGGCCAGGTCAGACCGCAAGGCTCGCCACCTCGCCGCGGCGCGTTTCTTCGAGGTGCTGGGATCCGACGAGCTGGCCGGAGCGCTGGCCGGCCACTACCTTGCCGCCCACGCGAACGCCGCCGAGGGAGCCGAGGCCGATGCGCTCGGGGGCCAGGCTCGAATCGCGCTCAAGGCGGCCGCCGAGCGCGCGGCGGCGCTCGGCTCGCACGACCAGGCGGTGGCGCTCATCGAGCAGGCCCTGACCGTCACGACCGACCCGGCCGAGGAGGCCGAGCTGCTGGAGCGGGCCGGCGACTCCGCGGTGATCGCCGCCCGCTACGACCCGGCCGAGACCCTTCTCCGGCTCGCCGTGGCGAAGCATCGCGAGCGCGGCGACCGGGTCGGCGTCGCCCGGGCGACGGCCGCGCTGGGACGCTCACTCCTCACGGCCCGCCGAACCGACGACGGGCTGGCGCTCCTCGAGGCGGGCGCCGTCGAGCTCTCCGACCTCCGCGGCGACCCGGCCTTCGTTGCCCTGGAGGGCCAGCTCGCGCGCGCGTACTTCCTGCGCGAGGACCACCGGCGGGCCGTCGAGGTCGCCGATCGCGTCCTCGAGGCGGCGGAGCACCTGGACCTGGTGCCGATCCTTGCCGACACGCTGGTGACGAAGGGCTCGGCGCTCGGCTCGATCGGACGACTCACCGAGGGCAACGGCGTGATCCAGATCGGTGGCCGCCTCGCCGAAGCCCATGGGCTCCACGCGATCGCCCTGCGTGCCCTCAACAACTCCTCCGTTGGCCTGGCGGAGATCGACCCCCGGGCGGGCGCCGAGGCGGCACGGGCGGGTCTCGCGCTCTCGCGCCGGCTGGGCCAGCGCTTCTGGATGTTCGCGTTCGTCGGCGGCAGTGCCTGGGGTGGGTTCCTGACCGGCGACTGGGACCGTGCCCTGACGGAGCTCCGGACCGGCCTCGCCGAGGAGCCCGACCCGCCGGACCGGATGCTGCTGCTGAACAACCTCGCGACGTTCCAGGCGGTTCGCGGCGAGCCGGTGGAGGCGGAGATCGCCGAGATGGAGCGGCTCACCGAGGGCGAGACCGATCCGGCGCTGCTCGGCTACGTCGTCGACGCCCGGGGCTTCCAGGCCCTGGCGGCCGGCCGTCTGGAAGAAGCGAGCGACGCGTGGTGGCGGATGCCCGAGATGACGCCCTCGAGCGCGGCCAGCTACCTCTTCCTCGCCGCGCGGCCGGCGCTCTGGCGGGGCGACGCGGCGCGCGCCCGGGCCGCCCTCGAACGCCTGAACGCCACGGGCGTGCACGGGCCCGTGGCCGAGATCCACCGGGCGACACTGCGGGCCGGACTCGCGGCACGCGATGGAAAGGCCGCCGAGGCGCTTGGGCTCTACCGGGACGCGCTGCGCGGCCTGCACGACCTGGGCCTGCCGTGGGACGAAGCGCTCACGGCGGTGGACATGGCGAGCGTTCTCGACCCGACCGATCCCGAGGTCGGGGCCGCGGCCGAAACGGCGCGCCAGATCCTGGTGGGACTGGGGGCGCGTCCGTTCCTCGAGCGGCTGGAGACGGCGCTGGCGAGGACGGCCGCGCCGGGCGCCGACGCGCCGAGCCCGCGCGGGCGCGCGAG
>JARLHH010000104.1 GCA_031292335.1 Candidatus Limnocylindrales bacterium
ACGTCGTCGGGCACGGCGCCGCCCGTCTTCTCGCTCACGGCCGCGGGCTCCGGGATCCGGCAAGACGCCGCGCACCGCCCCCGAGCCGGGCCAGCGTCTCGCCCGCCCGTGCCCGCGCCGGGTGCAGCGCCCGCTCGTGCGCGCCGGAGAGCTCGATCCAGCGGCCGCCGAACGACCGCTTGAACTCGAGCAGGCCGTACATGGCATCACCCGGGCGCGGCTCGAACCGTGCCCCGGCCACGTCGACACCGCCCAGGTCGAGCTCGCTCCGACCCTCGCGGGCCGCGAGCTGGAGGGCACGCCAGAGGAGCAGGTGCACGGCCCCGGGCTGGGCGTGCCGGAGAGCGACCACGTCGCCCGAGTTCGCGTAGGTCAGCCGCTCGCCGTTGCGGTAGAAGATCGCGGCCCCCAGGTACGCGTCGTCGGCCGAGCGCGCCTCCAGCAGCACCAGGTGGCCGGCTTCCAGCGCCGCACGCCACCAGGCAACCGCGGCCGCGCGTGGCCCGATCGTGAACCCGCGCCGCTCCCCGGTTGCGCTCAGGAGGGCGTAAAACCGCTCGAAGGCGGCCGGCGCGGATGCGCCCACCGGAGCGGGCGCCGGCGTCTCGAGGCCGTGCACGGCGGGGTCCGCCGCCCCGCCGTCGTGCCGGACGATCCGCATCCCGCGGCGCTCCGCCGCGAGGAACCGCTGGCGAGTCGTCTTCGCGATCCTCGCCAGAAGCGCGTCTTCGTCGGCACCCGGCGGGATGGGGACGCCGACCCGGTGGCGCGACGGCCCGACCTCCTCGACGGGATGGAACCCGCGCGCCCGGAGCTCCGCCGCGTAGCCCGTCGCCACCGGGATCTCGGCATCCGCCAGGATCGCGTCGTAGCCGGCGTCACCCGCCCAGCCGGCCACCGCCGAGAGGCGGTCGGCGACCGCCCGTGGCGGTGCCCCTGCCGTGACGGGCCCTTTCGCCACGTAGAGGCGCCCGCCGCCGAGGAACGGCCAGGGCCGGCCGAGCGCGAGAACCGCCGCCCCGTCGTCGAGCAGCAGGTAATGGGCGCGCCAGCCGAGCCCGGCCCGGTGAACACCCCAGGCATGCGACTGCTGGACATTCCCGCCCGGCACCCGGACGGTCCGGTCGTCCCACGTCGCGATCGCCTCCGGCTCCGCCTCGCGCACTTCCGCCGGGCTGCTCACCCGTCGTCGCCGTCCGTTCCCGTCTCCCGGGCGTCGCCCTCCAAGCCGGAGAGGCCCGGCGCCCCGGCCGCGTCCAGGCCGGCTCGCCGGCGCGCCCGGCGGACCCGCACCCGCTGGGCCGTCTGGTAGACCTGCCGGCCGAGCCCACTCAGGACGAGGTCCCAGGCCCCGATGAAGCGCACCTCGCGGCCCCCGAAGCCCGTCTTGAAGTGGGCGATCCCGGGGTTCGCGAGGCCCCACAGGTCGTAGGTTGCCGCGCCGGCCTCGCGCGAGCGGCGGATCGCCTCCCACTTGAGCAGGTAGTTGGCACGGAGCGCCGCGCCGGTGCCCGTCATCCCGCCGTAGGGCTCCACCACCCGCAGCCCGTTGCGCACCAGGAAGAGGACGGCCTGGGGCGTGCCCTCCACATCGAGCGCGAACAGGATCGTCGCATCGCCCGTCGGACGGTAGGCCTCCCAGATGTCGCGGTAGGCCTGCTCGACCCGGATCAGGAAGCCGGCCCGCGCGGCGGTCTCCCGGTAGATCGCGTAGAACGGCCCGATCGGGTCTCCTGGCAGCTCCGCGACCGTGACGCCGTTCGAGCGGGCCTTGTTGACGTACTGCCGCCACTTCTTGCGCAGGTCGCCCCACAGCGTGTCGTCGCCGGCCGTCAGGTCGATCAGGCGCGTCGATGGAGGCTGGATCGGCGGGGCCGGGCGCCAGCCTGCACCGGCCAGGATCGCCCGAAGCGAACCAGCAGGATCGAGGGGGCCGTCGCGCTCGATCTCCGGATCGATCCGGACGTGCGAGACGCGCCCCGGCAGCCCCGAACGCAGGGCCGTCGTGAAGTCTGCCACGGATTCCGCGTTCCAGCTGCTCGCGACCGGGCCGCGGGGCGCGTACGCGAACGACCAGGGCAGCGGCCGCGGCCGGCGCAGGAGAACCTGGGCCCCGATCGGCGCGGCGCCCCCGGCGACCACGCGCGCGCTCGACCAGCCGTTCACCGCCTTGACCCGCGCCCACGCGGTGCGCTGCAGGTACGAGCCGAGCTCGTTCGCCTCGACGAATGCGTCCCAGTCCGCCGGTTCGACCAGGAACGATGTCCCGGTCATGCGGCAGCGTCGCGTCGGAGCGCGGAGCTGATCAGGCGCACGATCGTCGGGACCTCCGGGATCCGCAGCAGCCGGGCAAGGCCCAGGTAGACGACGGCCGTCGCCAGGCCGGCGGCCGCGAGCTCGCCCGCGATCCCGATCTTACCCGGCGACGAGCCCAGGACGAGCCGCCCGGCGTCGAGGACCAGCCAGACCGCGGCACCGGTCACCGCGGAACAGGCCGTGGCCAGGAGGCCGCCGCGGGCGATCCCCGCCACATCGAGGCTGGGAACCCGGCGCGCGAGCAGGCCGAACAGGATCAGCGCCTCGAGCCACGACGCGATCGCGATCCCGAGGGCGAGGCCGACGACGCCCAGCGTGGGCGCCAGCACAACCGAGATCACGACGCTGAGCGCGACCGCCGCCAGCGCGGCGACGACCGGCGTGCGCGTGTCGCGCGCGGCGTAGAAGGCGCGGGCGAGCAGGACGATCGCCGTCTCGGAGGGCAGCGCGACCAGGAATGCCGTCAGCGCGCGCACCGTCAGGTCGATCCCGGATGCGTCGACCTTCCCGTACCCGAACAGGATCGTCACGATGGGGTGCGCGGCAACCGCCGCCACCACGGCGATCGGGAGCATGACGAACAGCATCATGCGGAGCGACCGACCCAGCAGCGAGACGAAGTCGCCCGTCGCGCCCGACGCGTGACGCTCGCTGAGGGCCGGGAGCGCGACGATCCCCAGTGGGACGCCGAGCGTCCCGATGGGGATCTGGAAGACCGTGAACGCGATCGTGAACGCGCTGATGGAGCCCGCGGCAAGGCTGGACGCGATCGTGGTCGCCGCGAGCAGCTGCAGCTGGGCTCCGCCCAGGCCGATCGCGCGCGGGACCAGCAGCAGGATCGTCGTGCGGGCCTCCGGGTCGGACAGGTCGACGCGGGGGTGATAACGGAACCCCGTCGGCCCCAGCAGCGAGTAGAGCTGGACCCCGAGGTGGAGGACGCTCCCGACGACCACGCCGACGGCCACGCCAACCAGGCCCATCGACGGCGCCAGGAACAGCGCCCCGCCGATGATCGCGAGGTTGTAGACGATCGGTGCGAGCACCGACGCCACGAACCGACCGCGCGCGTTGAGGACGCTGGTCGCCACGGAGCCAAGCGCGAGGAAGATCGGGCTCAGGAGCATGAGCCGGGTCAGCTCGACGGTCGTGGAGAGCTGGGCCGGGTCGAAGCCCGGCGTGATCACCGGCACCACGGACGGGGCGAAGACGAAGAGGAGCCCGCCCAGCGCCGCGAGCGCGAGGAGCATCAGGTTGGTGACGGTGGACACGACGTGCCAGGCGCGGTCCGCCTCGCCGCGCGCCAGCAGGGTCGCGATGGTCGGGATCAGGGCCGACGCGAGGGCACCCGCCGCAACGAGCTGGAAGATCAGGTCGGGGATCCGGAAGGCCGCGAAGAACGGGTCGAGCGCGCCCTGGATCCCGAACGTGGTTCCCAGGACCACGAGCCGGACCCAGCCGAGCACGCGCGAGACGAAGTAGGCGCCCGTGACGAGCAGGCCGGCACGGACGAGGGCGCGACCTCCGGTCACCGTGGCGCGCGCGGCTCGTCTGCCGGTGCGGTCCCACGCTCCGGAGCGTGCGCCCGCGGGTGCGCGCCGGCGTAGGCAACCCGGAGGCGGGCCGGCGAGACGTGGGTGTAGACCTGCGTCGTGGCGAGGCTGGCGTGGCCCAGCAGCTCCTGGACGACCCGCAGGTCGGCCCCACCGTCGAGCAGGTGTGTCGCAAACGAGTGACGCAGGGTGTGCGGATGCGTCCCCTCCGGCGCGCCGGCCCGCGCGAAGACGGCATCGAGGCGATAGCGCATGCCGCGCTCGCCGAGATGAGCCCCGTGCGCGTTCAGGAAGACCGCCGTGGGCGCGGCGCCCGTCCCAGCCCGGGCCAGCAGCGCCGGCCGGCCCTCCGCAAGGTAGCCGGCGAGCGCCGCGCGCGCGGGCCGCCCGAGGAGCCCGGCCCGCTCCTTCCGACCCTTGCCAACGACTCGCAGCTCGCCCCGGGCCAGGTCGAGGTTCTCGAGGGTCAGCCCAGCCAGCTCGGCGATCCGTAGGCCGGCCGCGTAGGCCGTCTCCACGATCGCGACGTCGCGCAGGGCGAGCGCTCGGCGCAGCCCGGCGCCCCTGCCGGGCGTTGCCGCCCGTCCCGGCTCTCCGGCACGGCCGTGGCTCCTCGCCACCGCCACCT
>JARLHH010000105.1 GCA_031292335.1 Candidatus Limnocylindrales bacterium
CGACCTTGTTCTTGCCGACCAGGCCCTTGAGGCCGGTCCACATGCGGCGGACCACCTGGTCCTTGCGGGCCGCGATCGCGGCGTAGTCGATCACCGCCTCGCCGGGGATCATCACACCCAGCTCGCGGCTCTTCGTCCTGACCCGGTGGGCGAAGTCGGCGGACTCGAGGAGCGCCTTGGTCGGGATGCAGCCCCGGTGGAGACAGGTTCCGCCGATCTTGTCCGCGTCCACCAGGGCAACCTTCAGGCCCAGCTCGGCCGCCCGGAACGCGGCCGTGTAGCCTCCGGTCCCGGCGCCGAGCACCACCAGGTCGAACGTGTTGGACGAGCCGACAGCCATGGTTCAGGGCACCTTTCGGACGCCGGTCTGCCCGCGCGCGAGGGTCGCACGACGGGCGCCGGACAACGTTCCGGGCACGGGCACAGCCAGCGGTCCGGTTGAAGAAGGGGTCACGTCGCCGATGGTACGCGGGTCCTCCGCAGCGGCGCAAACGGGACGCCTCCGAGCGGGTCCGGCAGTCGGTCGATGCCAGGGTCCGTGAGAGCGCCGCGGCCAGCGCGATCGGGCCGCCACGGATCGGCGCCGAGGGCGAGAATAGGGCCGGACGCGGCGACCGCCGCTCCCCGCACGGGATGCAACCACGATGTTGACGCTCGCCCCTGGACCGACCAATTCGACGCCGGCGCATCGCGCGGCGCGCGCGGCAGCGGCGCTCGCGGGCGCGTTCCTGCTCACCGCGCTGCTCGCCTCGACCGTCCTCGCCGCCAGCCCGCGCCGCCTGGCGACGCAGGTCACCGACGACGTCGGCGCCCTGGCAGGGGCCGCCGCGACCCTGCAGGGGCCGCTCGACACCCTTCAGAAGACCGACAACGTCCAACTGTGGGTCTGGTTCACGGACACCACCGGCACGCTCTCCGCCCCCGACTTCGCGACCCAGACCGCCGAGCTCAGCGGCTTCGGCGGCAACGACCTCCTGCTCGTGATCGCCATGAGCGACCGCGCCTACGGCTACTGGAAGTCCGACGCGATCACGCTGACCGACACCCAGCTCGAGAAGATCCTGACCACGGACCTCGAGCCCGGGTTGCAGGCCGGCGACAACGCGGACGCCATCCTCTCCACGGCCACGGGCATCCACACCACGCTCAGCGGCGCGACGCCGGCCGGACCGGGCGCCACCGCCGCGCCCGGAAATGCGGGCACCACCGGCGGCGGCTCCCCGATCGGGACGCTCGTCGCGATCCTGCTGGTCATCGGCCTGATCGCGGTCGCCGGCTGGTGGTTCCTGTACGGCCGGCGACGGCCCGTGACAGACGCGGGCGCGGCGGCCACCCCGGCCGGCGCACCAGTGGACGATCTCGCGGCGATGAAGACCGCCGACCTGGAGCGGCTCGCCAACCAGGTGCTCGTCCAGACCGACGACGCGGTTCGCGACAGCGAGCAGGAGCTGGGCTTTGCCCAGGCGGAGTTCGGCGATGACGCGGCGACGCCGTTCCAGGCCGCGATCGAGGCCGCCAAGGCGGACATGGCCGCCGCGTTCCGGCTGCGCCAGCAGCTCGACGACGCCACGCCGGAGGATGCCCCAACGCACCGCAGGATGCTCGAGGAGCTGGTGCGCGGCTGCCGGCACGCCCAGGCGGGGCTCGACGAGCTGAAGGAGGAGTTCGAGCGACTGCGGGAGATCGAGGCCAAGGCGCCCCAGATCCTCGCCGCGCTCCCCGCCCAGGCCGACGCCCTGGAGGCGCGTCTCCCGGCGGCGCACCTGGCGATGACCCACCTGGGCGATTTCGCGGACGCGAGCTGGCAGTCCGTGGCCCCCAACATCGACGAGGCCGGGCGACGCCTGGCAGCGGTCCGCGAGGCAGTGGACCAGGGCTCCAAGGCACTGGCCGCGAGCGACACGCCCACCGCGGCCCAGGCCGCGCGGCTGGGCCAGGACGCCCTGGGCCAGGGGACGGCATTCCTCGACGCCATCGACCGGCTCGTGGCGCAGCTCGACGAAGCGAAGGCGAAGGTCGGCGCGATGCTGAGCGAGGCCGACCGCGACCTGGCGCAGGCGAAGGCGGCTGCGGCCGGCTCCACGGACCCGGCCCTTGCGGCACGGCTCGCCCAGGCCGACACGCTCCTCGCCGGCGCACGCACCGCCCTCTCCGGTCCGAAGCCGGACGTGGCGACGGCCTTCGGGCAGGCGCGGGACGCCGACAAGATCGCCGACGACATCGTGGCGGCCCTGAGAACCGCGGCCGAGCAGCACGCGCGAGACGCCTCCCGCCTGGACGCCTCGGTCAAGGCCGCCCAGGCGTCCCTGACGCAGGCCACGGACTTCATTGCCACGCGGCGCGGGGCGGTCGGGACCGAGGCTCGGACGCGGCTTGCCGAGGCCCAGCGCCACCTTGACCAGGCGATCGCGGCGGGCGCAACCGACCCGGCCGGCGCGATCACCGAGGCGGACCAGGCGACCCAGCTGGCGAACGCCGCCTACCTGGCCGCCCAGAATGACTATGGCCGCTACGACGACCCGTGGCACGGCGGCGGCCGCGGCGGAGGCGCGGGCGTGGGGGGCGACATCGCCGGCGCGCTCGTCGGCGGCCTCATCGGCGGGATGCTGATGGGCGGGGGTCGCCGCGGCGGGTTCGGCGGCTTCGGCGGCGGAGGCTTCGGAGGCGGCTTCGGCGGAGGCTGGGGCGGCGGCTCGTCGGGGGGAGGCAGCTTCGGCCATGGGGGCGGCGGGTCAGGGGGCGGTCGATGGTAGCGCCGGTCGGCTAGCATGAGGGCGGGTCGGAGCGCGCCGGTCGCGCCCGGCTCGACCTCGCCGCGAGATCGCGTACGCCGGCGGAGAGCCGCCGGTGCCGCCACAGAGGAAGGGATGCACTTCGATGAGCGACAACATCCTCGGCCGCATCGGGAACCTCGTCCGGGCCAACGTCAACGCGCTGATCGACGGCGCCGAGGACCCCCAGAAGATGCTGGACCAGCTGGTCCGGGACTACACGAACAACATCTCCGAGGCCGAAGAGGCCGTCGCGCAGACCATCGGCAACCTGCGCCTCGCCGAAGACGACGCCAGCACCGCCCAGGCCGGCATCGTCGAGTGGGGCGGCAAGGCGCTGGCCGCCTCGAAGAAGGCGGACGAGCTGCGGGCAGCCGGCAACACGGTCGACGCCGACAAGTTCGACAACCTGGCCAAGGTGGCTCTCAAGCGCCAGATCGGCTTCGAGGATCAGGCCAAGACGCTGGCGACGCAGATCGCCTCGCAGACGCAGCTCACCGACCAGCTCAAGGACGGCCTCAACGGCATGCGCGCCAAGCGCGAGGAGCTGGTCCAGAAGCGCAACGAGCTTGTCGCGCGGGCGAAGATGACCGAGGCCCAGGCCAAGGTCCAGGAGTCGATGAAGAGCATCAACGCCACGGATCCCACCAGCGAGGTCTCGCGTTACGAGGAGAAGATCCGCCGGGACGAGGCGCAGGTGCGCGGGATGCAGGAAGTCGCCGCGAGCTCGCTCGACGCCCAGTTCGACAACCTCGAGAGCGCCTCGACCGACGCCGACGTGGAGGCGCGCCTGGCGGCCCTCAAGGGCGGCGGCACCCCAGCCTCGTAGGCCCCAGCCGCCCCGGCGTCCGGGGCGACGACGCGTTCATCGCGGGCGGCGGAGGACCGCGAGCGCGAGGACCCCGATCGTGCCCGCCACGAGCACCACGATCGTCGTCGGGAAGCGGACGAACGCCTCCTGGACGGGGGGCAGCAGCGCGCTTGCCAGCTCGAGCGCGAAGACGGCCGCGACCACGACGGCCGCGATGACGAGCACGTCGCGCCATCCCGGGCCGCGCGTGGCTTCAGGCACGATCCGCCTGGGCGGGGATGCCGATCGGGGCCACGAGCACGCGGCCCGCGACGAGCCGGCCTCGGCGGGTCAGGAGGCCGGTCTTGGGCCGGTGGAAGGTGACCGTGACGTCGGCCCGCACCACCGGCTCGGATAGCTCGCCGGAGGTCAGGTCGCACGCAGTCGGCGTGTCCACCGCGAGCACGGGCACCCCGGCGGCGCGCGCCCGGAGGCACAGCTCCACGGCGGTCCGCACCGGCTCGCGGAGCGCGCCCCGCACGCCGGTGCCGAGGAGCGCGTCGATCACGAGCGCTGCCCGCTCGATGCCCTGGCCGAGGGTTGCGATGTCGCGCGCGACCGGCGCGTGGATCCGCTCCACCATGGGCGCCGCGCCCAGTCGATCCCAGTTCCGGGCCGCGTCCGGCGTCCCGGGGCGCGAGCCCGGCGAAACGAGCACCGCCGCCACCCGGATGCCATGCGCGGCGAGCCGCCGAGCGGCGACGAGGCCGTCGCCGCCGTTGTTGCCCGGTCCGCACAGGATCAGCACGAGGCCGGCACCGAGGCGGTCGGCCGGCTCCGGCGGCCCGGCATCGGCCATGGCCGCCGCCCGCATCAGCGCGCGGCCGGCGGCGGCGACGGCCGTCCCGGCGTGCTCCATCAGCCGGGCGCCGGTCACGCCCAGGCGCTGCGCCTTCGCGTCCGTGCCGGTCATCTCCGCGGCGGTGATCGGCGCGCGGTCCATCGCCTCGGCCCAGCGTGCGGCGAGCCCCGCGAGGTCCAGCTCGAACAGGGTGGGGTCGTCGGCGGGGAGCCGCGGGCCATGCGGGGCATCGGCGGCGCGTTCGGGTGTCGTCATCGGCGGGAGGCAAGGGTAGCCGGTCGGAACGCCCGGTGCTCCCCCGCCACCCGGCGGCCCCGCCCGTGCCGCCGCTGCCCGTTGCTGCCCGCCCGCGCGGGTGGACGCCGCCCCCGCCCGTGCCGATCTCTACCCGGTGCCCTGCACCCCGGCCGCGATCCCGCTGATCGTGAGTCCGACCAGCCGCTCCAGCTCGGCCCGGGCAGGGTGACCCTCCGGAATGCCGCGGAGACGGCCCAGGAGGAGAACCTGGAGCTCGCTCAGGGGATCCAGGTACGGAGCCCGGAGCAGCAGCGAGCGGCGGAGCGCGGGCGCCGCCTCGAGAAGCGCCGATCGCCCGGAGATCCGCAGCAGCAGGCGGACCGTGCGGGCATGCTCCGCAGCCACCCGCTCGGCCAGCCTCGCGCCGTCCTCCCCGGCAAGGGCCGCGTATCGTCGACCGACCTCGACGTCGCTCCCCGCCACGGCGACCTCGGCGTTCTGGAGCAGGCCGCGGAAGAACGGCCAGCCCCGGTAGAGGGCGCCGAGCCTGGCGAGGCCCGCCTCACCGTGCGACGCCTCGAAGGCCGCGAGCGCGCTGCCGAGCCCGAACCAGCCCGGCAGGTTGAGGCGCACCTGCGTCCAGGCGAAGACCCACGGGATGGCGCGGAGTGATCCGAGCGACATCCGCTGGTCCTGGCCCGCGTCGGACACGGCGTCGCCCCTCGCAGGCCCGGGATCTGGGCGCCCGGCTCCCTGGCCGCGGGCCGCCGGCCGCGAGCCGAGCCGAAGGCCGGCAATCTCCGCGATCGGGGTGGCCGCGCCGAAGGCCCGCTCGAACGCCGGATCGTCCCAGACGAGCTCGCGGTAGGCGCGGCGCGCCTCGTCGGCCAGCTCGTCCATCACGTCCCGGCCCCCGGCAGCCACCACGCCACCTGGCCGGGCGACGCCGGCCGGTCCGGCTGCCGTCTCGCGCTCGACGTTCAGGAACGGCGCGAGCAGCGTCGCGGACGCCACCTGCTCCAGTCCGCGGCGCGCGATCACCGGGTTCGCATAGCGCGCGGCGATCACCTCGCCCTGCTCGGTGAGCTTGAGTCGCCCGTCCACGGCGCCTTCGGGCGCGGCCAGCACGGCACGATGGGTCGGGCCACCACCGCGACCGATCGCGCCGCCACGCCCGTGGAACAGGGTCAGCTCCAGGCCGCTCTGGCGCGCCACCGCGACCAGCTCTTCCTGGGCCCGGTACAGCAGCCAGTTGGCCGCCACGTAGCCGGACTCCTTGTTCGAGTCCGAGTAGCCCAGCATCACTTCCTGCCGGTCGCCGCGATCCCGGAGGTGCGCGCGATAGGCCGGGTCCGCGACGAGCGCCGCCAGGATCGCGCCAGCCGACTCCAGGGCCTCGGCGGACTCGAAGAGGGGCACGACGTCCACCTGCGGCGTGCCCGGGGGGAACCCGCTCGTCGTGCTCGCCGGGATCGCGGGGTCGGCGGCGCGAGCGGCGAGATGGAGCACCGTCGCGACGTCCTGCGGGCCTGTCGTGAAGCTGATCACGTAGCGGTGAAGGGCGGCCTCGCCGGCGCGCCGCTGCAGCGCCGCGATCGCCCGGAACGTGGCGATGACCTCCCCCGCGCTCACGCCGGGCGCGACCTGCCGGGCGAGATCCGGCGGCGCCACGTCCAGGGCCGCTCGCGCGGCCAGATGCACCGCGGCATGCTGGCGCACCTCGAGGGAAGCAAGGTGGAACCCGAACGTCTCGACCTGCCAGCGGAAGTCCTGCAGGCCGCCGTAGGCCAGCCGCTCCAGGCCGTCCGCGACGAGGGCATCACGCAGCTCGTCGAGCTCCAGGAGCAGCTCGCCGGGTCCCCCGTAGCGCCCGCCCTGGGGTCCCGGCTGCTCGGCCAGGTACGCGCGCGTCCTGCGGAGGCGCTCTGCGATCGCCCCGAGCCGCCGCCGGTAGGGCTCGTGGGGGAAGCGGGCCGTCATCGCCCGCATCGAATCGGGCAGGTCATCCTCGTCGCGCGCGAGGCGGCGCACGAGCGCCGGCGCGGGCGCGACGCCCGGCAGGGGCCGCGCCGCCAGCATCGCCATCAGCCGGGTCGCAACCGCCTCGTAGCCGTGAAGCAGGTGGTCGGCCTGGATCCGGAATGCCTCCACCGTGGTCTCGGCAGTCACGTAGGGGTGGCCATCGCGATCGCCGCCGATCCACGAGCCCCAGGCCAGGAACGCGGGGACGGCCGGCGGTCGCGTCCCCGAACGACCGTGGTCCGTGGCGGGAGAGCCCAGCGTCGAACGGGTCCTGGTAATCCCCTCGAGTGCGCCGCCCGCGTCCAGGGCACCGTCCGCCGCCCGGTACAGGTCCGGCGTCGCGGTGAAGATGGTGGCGTCGAAGAACACCATCGCCGAGCGGACTTCGTCGAGCGGCGTCGGCCGCGCGTGGCGCAGGTCGGCCGTGCGCCACAGCAGCGTGATCTCCTCGCGGAGCCGGCGGCGGATCTCCGTGTCGTCGGCAGGCGTCAGGCGCGGGTCGTCAAGGCGGTCCAGCAGGGCGTAGATCCGCCGCAGCGCGACCAGCACGGTCCGTCGGCGGGCCTCCGTCGGGTGGGCCGTCAGCACCGGCGAGATCCGCAGCCGGGCCATGCGACGACCGATCGCCTCACGGGAATGCCCGTCGCGCTGGAGCACGGCCACCGCCTCGTCGAGCGTGTCGTCGAGGGGCGTCCGTCCCGCGGCGCGCGCGCGGCGGCGGAGCTGCCGCACCCGCTCCTTCTCCTCGGCCAGGTTCACCAGCCGGAAGTACGTCGAGAAGGCGCGGGCCAGGATCGCGATCTCGTTGGTGCCGAGCGAGGCGAGCTCGGCGTCGAGCGCGGCCCGGACGGCCGGGTCTCCGTGACGCCGAAGCGCGATGGTCCGCCCGCGGACTCGCTCCACCAGCTCCAGCGCCGCCACACCCTCCTGCTCCGCGAGCACCTGGCCCAGCAGCGCGCCGAGCAGCCGGACCTCGCGCGCCAGCGGGTCGCGCGCCCGCGCGCTCCCGAGCGAGCGCGGCTCCGCGCGCACGGCAGCGTTCGGTGAGGGGGTCACGCGCGCTCTCC
>JARLHH010000106.1 GCA_031292335.1 Candidatus Limnocylindrales bacterium
CGCGGTGAGGTCCACGTCCTGGAGGACGAGGGCCGTGCTGCCGCTCTCGATCTTCGAGAGGTCCAGCAGCTCGTTCACCATCTGGACCAGGTGGCCGGTCTCCACCTCGATCTTCGCGATCCGCTCGGCCGTTCGCGGCGGCAGGTTGGCGGCGTCCAGGGCGAGCGTCTCGGCAAGCAGGCTGACGGTCGTCAGGGGCGTGCGCAGCTCGTGCGCGAGGTTGTCGATGAACTCGGTCCGGATCCGCTGGAGGCGGCGCAGCTCGGTGACGTCTTCCAGGACGAGCCAGGCATCGCCTGCCGGCATGCGCCGCGCGCGGACGAGGAGCGTCGGGGCGTCGGCCGTGCGGATCGTCATCTCGCCGACGGCGGACCCGGCCTGGAGCGCGGTTCGGACGACCTCCTCCAGCCGGTGGTCCGTGGAGGCCTCCATCACGCTCCGTCCGGGCAGGCTGCCCGGGCGCCGGGCGAGCAGCCGGGCAGCCGTGTCGTTCGCGCTGACCACCATCAAGTCGTCCGAGACCCGGACGACGCCGATCCCGACGAGATCCACGAGCACACCCACGTCCCTGACCCAGGCGGCGGCCCGCGCCTCGGCGGACGGGTCCTCCGCCGCGGCCTGGGCCGTCCCGGCGGCGACCCGGGCGCTGGTTGCCGCGACGCCGGCGCGCCCGACACCCCGACGCTGGAGCCCGAGCGCGAGCACGAACGCGGCCCCACCGAGCGCGACGATGGCCAGGAGAGCGACGGGGTCCACGGCGGCGCGGCGCGGCGGCTCAGCCGCGGAGGCGCGTCTCCACGTCGGCAAGCGGCTCGATGGCGCGCTCGCCCGTGGCTCGCACCGTCACCTCGACGCCGCCCGCGGAGAGTGAGCGCGGGCTGACGGTCAGGATCAGCGGCATCCCCAGCAGCTCGGCGTCCGTGAACTTCACGCCCGGAGATTCGTCGCGGTCATCCCACAGGATCTCATGGCCCGCGTCGCGGGCCATGTCGTGCAGGCGCTCGGCAACCTCCGCCACGTGCGGATCCTTGGTCGCCCCCAGGGAGACGAGGTGAGCGGCGTACGGCGCCACCGCCGCGGGCCAGGCGATCCCCTTCGCGTCGTGGTGTGCCTCGACGATGCAGGCGAGGGCCCGGCCCACGCCGATCCCGTAGCTGCCCATCACGATCGGGTGGCGGCCACCGTCCTCGCCCAGGTACTCCGCGCCCAGCGCGGCCGTGTACTTCGTGCCGAGCTTGAAGATGTTGCCGACCTCGATCCCGTTCCGCAGGATCACCGGGGCGCCGCAGGATGGGCAGCCGTCGCCCTCGCGCGCGTTGGAGAGGTCCGCGACGAGGTCCGGCACGAAGTCCCGGGGGACGTTGACGTTGCGCAGGTGGAACCCGGCCCGGTTCGCGCCTGCGACGAGGTTCGAGGAGCGGGCAACCAGCTCGTCCACCACCACGAACGTGTCGTGCGCGCCGATCGGCGACGCGTAGCCGGGCACCATCCCGGCGGCCTCGATCTCCTCGGTCCGCGCCGGCCGGAGGTCGGCCGCCTTCGCCGCGTTGGCGAGCTTGGTCTCGTTGACGTCCATGTCGCCGCGGACGATGGCCGTGATCAGGCGGCCCTCGCGGTCGGCGAAGAAGGTCGCCTTGGCCGTCCTCTCGGCGCTCACGCCGAGGAGGGCCGCCAGGTCGGCGATCGTGGCAGCGCCGGGCGTCGCGATCTCCTCCAGCGGAAGCGGCGGCTCGTCCGGCGGCTCGGAGAAGCGCACCGTGGCGACCTGCCGGTTCGCCGAGAAGCCGCATGTCTCGCACAGGACCAGGACATCCTCCCCGAACGGGTTGAGGACCATGAACTCGTGGGCCTGCGACCCGCCCATCATCCCGACGTCGGAGGCGACCGCGATGGCCCGCAGCCCCAGCCGCTCGAAGATGCGCGTGTAGGCCTCGTAGTGGCGCTCGTAGCTGACGTCCAGGCCGGCCAGGTCCAGGTCGCAGCTGTAGGAGTCCTTCATGACGAACTCGCGGACGCGGATCAGGCCGCCGCGCGCGCGCGGCTCGTCGCGCCACTTCGTCTGGAAGTGATAGACCATCATCGGCAGCTGGCGGTACGAGCGGACGATGTCGCGCAGCAGGTCCGCCACGACCTCCTCGTGGGTCATGGCGAGCACCATGTCGCGGCCGGCGCGGTCCTTGAAGCGGGCCATCTCCGGCCCGATCGCGTCGTAGCGACCGGTCTCCCGCCACAGCTCCGCCGGGTGGACGACCGGCATCTCCATCTCCTGGCAGCCGATCCGGTCCATCTCCTCGCGGATCACCTGCTCCACCCGCTTGGCGACCCGGAACCCGAGCGGCAGCAGCGAGTAGATCCCCGACCCGAGCTGGCGAACGTAGCCGGCCCGGACCAGCAGGCGATGGGACGGCATCTCCGCATCGTTGGGATCGTCGCGGAGCGTGGCGAAGAAGAGGTTGCTCAGGCGCATGGCCCAAGGATACCGGCGCGCCGATCCGGCGGCAGCGGCCGCTCGCTGGCCCGGGGAGACACGGCCACCCGGGGCGCTGGTCGGTCAGCCGGGTTCGGCGGGAAGCCAGTCGATCCAGGCCGGGAGCGGTCGCACGCCGGTCGGATCCAGCTCGAGCCAGCGCACCGCGTAGGCCAGGTCGAGCGGGTCCGCTGAGGCGCCGCGGACTGCCGACCGGCGCGCGGCCTCGCGCCCGAACGACGCGACGAGCGTCGCCCGAAGCTCGATCGGCGCGAGCTGGGCGCGGATCTCGTCCACGGCGCGACCGAAGCCGGGCCGGCGCCAGCGCGGCGCGACCGCACCGGTCTCGACGGCCCGGGCGAGCTCGACCGCGCGCAGGGCGAGCAGAGAAAGCGTCTGCTCGTCGGAGCCCGGGCCGGCGCCTCGAAGGCGGAACGTGCGACGCCGGGACGGATCCAACCCTGGAGGCGGCGCGACGATCACGCTGCCGATGCTCGCCCGGTCCCATGAAGCGCGTGTGACCGCGCGGTTAACGTCGTGTTGCGCGGCGGCCGAGTCCGCGCCGCCCCGGGCCGCGATACTGCACCGCGATGATCGTGCCGTTCCATGCCTGCGCGGCGTCCGGATGACGCTCGAGCTTCTGGCCGTCCTCGTGCTGGCGGTCATCTTCGACTACATCAACGGCTTCCACGACACGGCCAACGCCATCGCCACCTCGGTGGCCACGCGCGCGCTGCGGCCCCAGCACGCGATCCTCATGGCGGCGACCTTCAACTTCCTCGGCGCCTTCTTCGGGACGGCGGTTGCGCAGACCATCGGGTCGGGGCTCGTCAACGAGACCACCACGTCGCAGGCCATCGTGATGGCCGCGCTCCTCGGCGCGATCGCCTGGAACCTGCTCACGTGGCGCCTCGGGATTCCCAGCTCCAGCAGCCATGCCCTGATCGGCGGCCTGCTGGGTGCCACGATCCTTGCCGCCGGCACGGGATCCGTGAAGTGGAGCGGCGTCGTCGGCAAGGTCCTGGTCCCACTCGTGTCGTCTCCCGTCATCGGCTTCATCGGCGCCTTCCTGCTGATGATCGCGCTGTACTGGATCTTCCAGCGGGCGAACCGGCGCCCCCTGACCCGGGGCTTCCGGCGGCTTCAGGTGCTGTCGGCCGGGTACATGGCCTTCGCCCACGGCTCCAACGACGCCCAGAAGACGATGGGGATCGTCACCCTCGCGCTGTTCTCGGCCGGCGTCATCCCGACAGTCCAGGTCCCGGTCTGGGTGATCGTCATTGCCGCCAGCGCGATCTCGCTGGGCACGGCCGTCGGGGGCTGGCGGATCATGCGGACGATGGGCCGCAAGGTGGTCGAGCTGGAGCCGATCCACGGCTTTGCCGCCGAGACGACGGCGGCCACCGTGATCCTGGCGGCTGCACATCTCGGCATGCCGGTCTCCACCACGCACGTGATCTCGAGCGCGATCATGGGAGTCGGCTCGAGCAAGGGTCCGCGCGGCGTCCGCTGGGGCGTGGCGCGGAGCATTCTCATCGCCTGGGTCGTGACGATCCCGGCCACCGCCCTCGTCGGCGCGCTGGCCTGGGGCGTCCTCGCGACCCTAGGCATCCGATAGCACGCTGCAAGGAGCGGTCACGCATGGTCCGTCTGATTCCCCGCGACGAGGAGTTCACCAAGATCTTCATCCGGGACGGCGAGAACCTGCTCGCCGCGGCGCGCGCGCTGGAGGAGCTGGTCGTTTCGTACGACCGGCTCGACGAACGGGTAGCGGCGATCCAGGCGTTGGAGCACCAGGGCGACGAGATCGACGCCGAGATCGCCGCCCGCCTCGAGCGCGCCTTCATCACGCCGTTCGACCGGGAGGACATCCACGAGCTGATCAGCCGGCTGGACGACGTCGTGGACGGGATCCAGGAAGTCGCCGAGACGTTCGTGATCTACGGCATCGTCGAGCCCACCCCCGAGGCACGCCAGCTTGCCGGGATCATCGCGGGCCAGGGCGCCGAGCTGATCGCGGCGCTGCGGATGCTCGACAAGCCCGAGACGATGCGGGCGCACCTCCGCGAGGTGCACACGCTCGAGAACAAGGCGGACGGGCTCTCCCGCGCGGCGATCGGGCGCCTCTTCCGCGAGCGGATGGATCCGCTCGACGTCATCCGGTTCCGCGACCTCTACATCGCGCTGGAGGAGACCGTCGACGCGGCCGAGGATGCGGCGGAGGTGCTGGAGCGAATCATCGCCAAGAGTGGCTGACCCGGGCACTGGTAGCCGCCCGGCGCCGATGCCGCCTGGACGGAGCGCCGGGCACCGGCCTGTCAGCGACTACGCCGACCGGCGGAAGACGTACCCGATGCCGCGCACCGTGTGGATGAAGACCGGCTCAGTCGGCACGGGCTCGATCGCGGCGCGGAGCCAATGGACGTGGACGTCCACCGTGCGGGTCTCGCCCGCGTAGTCGTAGCCCCAGACGTGCTCCAGGAGCTGCTCGCGGCTGAGCACCTGGCCCGGGTGGCGCAGCAGGTACGCCAGCAGCTCGAAGACCTTCGGCTTGAGCGGCACGCGCTCGCCGTCACGCAGCAGGCGATGGCCGGCCAGGTCCACCGTGAACGCCCCGAGCTCGACGACGGGCGCCGGTGCCTCGGCGAGCTGCTCGGTCCGGCGCAGGAGCGCCCGGATCCGGGCGGTCAGCTCGCGCAGGCTGAACGGCTTCGTGACGTAATCGTCCGCCCCCAGCTCGAGCCCCACGACCTTGTCCAGCTCCGAGCTCTTCGCGGTGAGCATCACGATCGGCACGCCCGACTCGGCCCGGATGATGCGGCAGACCTCGATCCCGGAGAGCTCGGGGAGCATGAGGTCCAGCACCACGAGGTCCGGGTGGTGCTCGCGGAACCGGCTGAGCGCATCCCGGCCGTCGGCGGCGGTCAGCACCCGGAATCCGTCCATCTCGAGCGCTTCCGCGAGCGTCTCTCGGAGGGTGGGTTCGTCGTCGACGACGAGGACCGTGCGAGCCATGCGCAGCTAAGGATACGGAGCCGTGTTAACGGCCGGTTTTCGCCCGCGCGCACGATTGCCGCAACCGGGTCGGCCCGGGCGACCCCCAGGTCACCCCGCGAGAAGGTCCGCCGCGTGCGCGAGGCGGGCAAGGGTTCGCGCGCGACCCAGCGCCACCATCGACTCGAACAACGGCGGCGTGGCGGTCCGGCCGCTGATCGCGACGCGGATCGCCATGAACAGGTCCCCGGCCTTCCAGCCACGCGTCTCGGCCAGCCCGCGCAGGGCAGGCTCGAGCGCCAGAACCGTGAAGCCCACGGCGCCGGCCCCCTCGATCGCGTCGCGTGCCGCCAGCAGGCCGGAGCGGGCAGTCGCGGCGTCCCACCGTTTCGGGACCAGGAGCGCCGGGTCGGGCGCGAGAGCATCGACGTGCAGGAAATCCACCAGGTCCCCGATCGCGCCCAGGACCGGCAGCCGCTCGCGGACCATCGGCAGGAGCCCGACGATCTCGGCGGTCGACGGCGTGCGGTCGGCCCGGCCGGCCGCCGTCTCCGCGGCGAGGAACGGCGCCAGGCGCGCGGCGAGATCGTCGTCGGCAAGGCGGCGGATCCACTGGCCGTTGAGCCACTCCAGCCGCTGGCGGTCGAAGATCGCGCCGCCCTTCTGGATGGCGTCCGTGTCGAACCGGGCGACCAGCTCGTCGATCGAGAGGATCTCCTCTTCGGTGCCCGTCGACCAGCCGAGCAGGGCGAGGTAGTTGACGAGCGCCTCACGCACGAACCCCTCGGCGATGTAGTCCTTGACCGCGGTCTGGCTCTTGCGCTTGCTCATCTTCGTCCTGTCCGGGTTCAGGATGAGCGGCAAGTGGGCGAACACCGGCACCGGATAGCCGAGCGCGCGAAAGAGGAGGATGTGCTTCGGCGTGTTCGAGAGGTGATCCTCCCCGCGGATCACGTGGGTGATGCCCATCGCGGCATCGTCGACGACCACCCCGAAGTGGTAGAGCGGCGTCCCGTCGGCGCGCACGATCACGAGGTCGCCGCCCAGCGCGGCGGCGTCGATCTCCACCCGGCCGCGCACCATGTCGTCGAAGGCCACGATCCCGGGCTCGATCCGGAAGCGGATCGCCGGCCGGCGGCCTTCGGTCTCGAAGCGCACCCGCTCGGCCGCGGTGAGCGCGGCGCACCGATCGTTGTAGCGCGAAGGCAGCCTCGCCGCCTCCAGCCGGCGCCGCTCGGCGTCCAGCTCCTCCGCGGTGCAGTAGCAGGGGTAGGCGCGATCCTCGGCGAGCAGGCGCTCGGCGGCCGCACGGTACAGCTCGCGGCGCTCCATCTGGCGGTACGGACCGAACGCTCCGCGCTCGGGCAGCCCGCCCGCGGCGGGGCCCTCGTCCCATTCGAGCCCGAGCCAGTGCAGGTGCTCCAGGATGTCCGCCTCGAACTCGGGCGTAGAGCGGACGACGTCCGTGTCCTCCAGGCGGAGGATGAAGGTCCCGCCGACGTGCCGGGCGAACAGGTAGTTGAAGAGCGCGGTTCGAGCGGTCCCGATGTGGAGCGGCCCCGTTGGGCTCGGGGCGATGCGGACGCGCGGAATGGTCATGTGGCCGATTGTAGGGTGCCGCGCCCGGCGACCGGTCCCGGGTCGACGCGACCGCCGGCCGTTACCCCGGGCCGCGGGCCGTCAGCCGGTTCGGAGCCGGCCGGGGACGCGGTGGAAGAGCGACGGATCGGGCTCGCCCCGGAGGACGCGGATGAGCGAGGCGGGCCGCAGGCCGAGGGTGGCCCGCCCGATCGGACCCTCGAGCGTCACCGCGTCCAACGACGCGGAGCGGGCCAGGATCTCGATCCGGACACCGGGCGTCAGCGCGCGAGCCTCGAGGTAGGAGAGGAGCGCGGGGTCCTCCTCCGCGGTCTCGGTGATTCGGTAGACCGTCGCGACGTCACCCGCCTCGAGGCTCGCCAGCGACACGCCGGCTGGCCGGCGCGCGGCGATCTCGGCATCGACGGGGTTCCCGTGCGGGCAGGTCTCCGGGTGACCCAGCAGCTCGTCCAGGCGGGCCTCGACGCGAGGCGAGATGGCGCCCTGGAGGCGCGCGGCCTCTTCGTCCGACTCCGCCCAGCCAAGCCCGACGACGCTGATCAGCAGCCACTCGAGCAGGGCGTGGCGACGGAAGATGCCGTCCGCAGCCGCGCGGCCGGGCTGGGTGAGCGTCAGCGCGCGGCCCTCGCCCTGGCAGACCAGGCCCTCGCCGGCGAGCCGCCGGTACATCTCGCTGGCGGCCTGGGTAGAGACCCCGACGTGGCGCGCGACGGTCGCCGCGGTGGCCCGCGCCCCGTCGACCGCCGCGGACCGGAGCGCCAACAGGTACTCCTGGGCGGCTCCCGAGAGGTCGGATGAAGCGCGACGGCTCACGCTCCCATGGTAGCGCCGGCGCTCATCGCGAACTCCGCCTGGATCGCGGCGCGAGACGGCGCCTGGCCGCGTCGCCGAGCCGCTCCAGGCGACGTCGCAGTCCCGGGCGCCCGGCGACGGGAGCCGTCCGCGCCGCGCCCCCGTCCACGGTCACCGGCGGGGCGGGTGGGACGCCCGGTGCTGACGCGGCCGGCGGGACGTCCGGAGCCGGACGGGCGCCCGGCGCTGGCGGGGCGTCGGGCGGGCCTTTCGATGTCGGCGGGGCGGGCCGATCGGCTTCCGCGGCCGCGGGCGGGACCGGATCACCGTCCTGCGACCCCGTGGAAGCCGCGTCGTCACGGGGTGGCCGGCCGCGCGGGCCCCGGGATCGCGCCGCGCGGGCCCGGGCAAGGTACTCGGGGCCGTGCTTGCGCGGATCCGCGTACTCCTTCGGGTTGAGCGTCCAGTAGGTGCCGGAGGCAGGTCCGTACCAGTCCGCGCCGTCCCAGGCGGGCTCGGTCGCCTCCCCCGCCCCGTCGTACGTGGTGGAGCCGAGCGTCGCCTTGCGGGGATCGCGCGCGCGCCGGCCGCGCTCGCCGGGAGACCGTTCGCCCGACCCGCGCCCGGGTCGAGCTCCAGCGTGCTCCGGTCCCGCTGGTGCCGAACCTGTGGAGGCGCGGGATCCCCGCTGACCGGGCGGTGCGGGGCGCCGTCCGGGCGGCCGCGTGGCCCCTGGACCGGAAGGCCCCTGGCCGGCGGGTCCGCGACCGTCGCTCCCGGGACCGGCGCCGACCGCCGGCCCGCCCCGGAGCAGCGTCTCGTAGGCGGCCTGGATCTCGAGGAACCGCTCCAGCGATCCCTCGCCCGCATCGGGGTGGTTGCGCTTCACGAGCAGCCGGTAGGCCCGCTTGACGTCGGTCAGCGACGCGCCGGGCGCCAGGCCGAGCGCACTGTACGGATCCCCCCGCGATGTCACGTCGCCGGTTCTGCCTCGCCGGCCTGCGTCAGCGGACGAGCTCGCGGACCGGCACGAGGTCGAACTCCGCGACCGTTTCGGCGGCGATCTTCCCGCGCGGGTCGAGCTGGATGGGTCGGTGGTACCGTCCGAGCGCCCGGAGCGGCTGGCCCCCGAGCACGCCGGCCAGGCGGAGGGCCTCGATCGCGATCGACCAGGGCGCGCGATCGAAACCGCCGCCATCCTCCACCTTGATCGCGAACGCGGACGCCGACGTACTCGTCGCCCGGTCAGCCAGGACGGCGATGCCCCGGAGCGCCTCGGCGCCGCCCTTGGCGATCAGCCGGCCCGGCAGCGCCTTCATGAGCGACGTGTCGAGCCGGTCGCGCGTGCCCCCGACCAGCTCGGGGTTCGCCAGCATCGCGTCGCGGATCACGCGAAGGCACCCGGACAGCGACCTGCGGGCGTCGGCTGCGGGGAGCACGTCCGGGTCGGCCAAGAGCGCGAAGGCCCCGGCGACGCTGCGCAGCGGGAAGGCGTACGTGTCCACGCCGCACTGGTCGGTGGCCGTGATGAGGTCCGCGGGCGCCGTCGCGAAGACGCGCGCGACCACGGCCCGCGTGGCCACCTGGACAGGGTGGTCCGGCTGCCAGTAATCCTCGAGCGTCCAGTCGGCGATCCTGGCGAGCAGGAGCTGCGCGGCGTGCATCCCCGAGCACTGGTGCCGGATCGGTCCGGGCTTCTCGCCGTCGCGCGTCAGACGCACGGACGTCAGCTCATCCATCGGCGCCCCCTCCGAGCCGCAGGCGAGCAGGGTCTGGCTGACGCCCGCCCTCCGGAACACCGCCTGGAGCGTCCTGACGTGCAGGTCCTCGCCGGAATGGGAGCTGGCCATGACGGCCAGCTCCGCGGGTGACAGGTCGAATTCGCGCACGCCTCCCGCTTCCAGCAGCGCCACGAGCGTGAACGGCTTGACGGTCGAGCGGAGGGCGACCACGACGTCCGGGTCGCCTGCGGTCCGGAGAACGGCGCCGGTCGCGTCCACCTGGACGACGTGCCCGCGATGGATGCTCTCCACGATGGCACCGCGAACATGGCGGGCCAGGATCGGGGCGACCCGGCGGGACGCGGCGGCGGAAGTGGAGCGCGCCGGTCGCGCGACGCGGGTTGACGGCATCGGGCGAGCATAGCGCGCCCCCGGGACCCGCGCGACCGGCCCGTGGCAGCCGCCGGCGCCCGTCCAGGCAGCCCCGTTCGGGGAGCGCGCCGGTGCTAGGATCGTGCGGGTCGGGATCGTCGCGCCCGGCGAGACCCCGGCCGGTCGTCCGCCCGCTCCACGACCGAGGTGCGCGCCCGTGTCCGACTCAGCCGCCCCGCCCCGCGCCCCATCCCTGACCGTCTCGCGGCACCCCGCGGTGCTCCACAAGCTCGCCATCCTGCGCGACGAGAGGACCGAGCCGAA
>JARLHH010000107.1 GCA_031292335.1 Candidatus Limnocylindrales bacterium
ACCGGGTCCACCACCTCGGCCGCGCCGAAGCGCCTGGCCGCGACGATGCCCGCGCCATACGTCATGCCGCCGTGGGTGAGCGTCGGCCCGTCCTCGACGACGGCGACCCGCTTCCCCTCGATCTGGCCGCCCTCGAGCGTCAGTGTCGAGCGGGCGAGGATCACCTCGGCCCGCGGGTTGAGGGTGGCGATGTTGGATCGGACCGCCTCGACGGCGCTCGGCTCGGCCGAATCCACCTTGTTGATGACGATGACATCTGCCATCCGGAGGTTGGCCTCGCCCGGGTGGTAGTGCATCTCGTGGCCCGGCCGGAGCGGATCCGCCACCACCACGAAGAGGTCCGGCTTGTAGAACGGGAAGTCGTTGTTCCCTCCGTCCCACAGGATGACGTCGGCCTCCTTCTCCGCCTCGCGGAGAATCGCCTCGTAGTCGACCCCTGCGTAGAGGACCCGGCCGGCGTCGAGATGCGGCTCGTACTCCTCGCGCTCCTCGATCGTGGTCTCGTGACGGTCCAGGTCCGCGTACGTCGCGAAGCGCTGGACGCGCTGCTTGAGCAGGTCGCCGTACGGCATCGGGTGGCGGATCACCACGACCTTCAGCCCCTGCGCCTCGAGCAGGCGCGCGAGGTAGCGCGTGGTCTGGCTCTTGCCGGCACCGGTGCGCGTGGCGCCCGTGGCGACGACCGGCTTCGTGCTCCTGATCATGGTCTGCACGGGACCCAGCAGCACGAAGTTCGCGCCCCCGGCCAGGACCCGGCTGGCCTGGTGCATCACGAACTCGTGGGCCACGTCGCTGTAGGCGAAGACGACCCGGTCGATCTTCTGACGGGCGAAGATTCGCTCCAGCTCGGTCTCCGGCACGATGTCGATGCCGTCCGGGTAGAGCGGCCCGGCGAGCGCCGCCGGGTAGCGCCGGTGATCGATCCCGGGAATCTGGGTGGCCGTGAACGCGACGACCTCGACAGCGGGGTCGTCGCGATAGACGACGTTGAAGTCGTGGAAGTCGCGCCCGGCGGCGCCCATGATGACAACCTGCGTGCGGTCCATGGTCGTCCGCTCCTCCGCATCTCTGCCGACGCGGACGAGCCGGTTCCCGACCACGGGCCCGGCGGTCGTCCTACTGGGTTGAGTGTCGTCGCCGCGTCAAGGGGCCGGCTAGGGCCGAGCGGACCCCGCGGCTGGGGCCGGTCGGCCGACCACGGCGCGGTCCCGGCCAGGGCGCGGTCCCGGCCAGGGCGTGGTCGGGCGGCACCCTGCAGGCTCCGCCCTGGGATCAGACCGGGGCACCCCCCGACGTTCGCTTGGTCCGGTTCGTGCCGGGTACGACTGCGGCTCGTCCCGGAAGGGAGGCTGCCGGCCGACCACCCGCTCGCGGCGGCACGCAGCAGGTCCGGTCGTAGGTGCCAGGGAATCGCCGGAGGGAGCGGCACGGAGCCGCCGGGGAGTCGTCGGGGAGCGGCCCGCGGCGGCTCGCAGCAGCCCCGTTCGCAGGCGGCAGGATATCGGCGGCGGGAGCCGCCAGGGAGCGGAGACGAAGCTGCTCATCGCGGCGGGAGGTCGGACAGGGCAACTGCGGGGATCCCGAGCAGCTCCGCGGCCTCGAGCTGGCGGCGATCTGCCGTGATGAGCGTCGCGTGACGGGCCCGCGCGACCTCGAGGTAGCTTGCATCGGGCACGCGAAGACCGGTCGCGAGCGCGAGCCCGAACGCCGCTGAGGCGAACGTGTGGGGCTCGACCTCCTCGAACGAAACCGCGCCGAGCGCACGCATCACCGCCTCCGCTGCGGTCCGATCGATGCGGCGCTCGCGGATGCCCCGCTCGAGGGACGCCGCGACTTCGAGGAGGAAGAGCGGTGGTTCGACGGCGTGAAGCTGGGCATCTCGGAGTGCCTGCTCGACACCGACCGCGCCGAGGCGGTCGGCCTCGTCCTCGAACGCCCACCGGAGCACCACGCTGGCATCGATGACCGCTTCCTTCATGTGACGGAGCCCGGGGGTGGCAGGCCACCGGCGAGGCGGTCACCGAATTCGTCGCGGACCGCGTCGAGGATCGCGTCCACCGTGTCGCTGGGGCCGCTGGGTGGCTTCGAACGGGCGCGGATCGCGTCGAGGACGTCGAACGCCCGCCGGCGTCGGTCGAGCATTCGCTCGAAGGTGTCCGGCCAGTGGGCTGCGTTCCAGCGGATGACGTAGGCGGCCGGTCCGCCCTCGGCGTCCGTGACGTACGGTGCCACGGCCTCCCTGGAGCTCTGACCAGGCGGGGCCGCCGTGGGCAGCTCGATCGCCGCGGCCGGAATCCGGACCGCGCGCCCGATCCGTGCGCTCGGCAGCGAACCATCCGCAATGCGCCGGCGCACGGTGCGCAGGCTGATCCCGAGCCGGACGGCTGCCTCCCCGGCGCTGAGATAGTCGGCGTTGCTCATCGTCGGAATCATGCCTGTTCATGCCATGCGATGTCAATGGGTGCCAGCTAAGGCCATGCGGCGCCCGGGACACGACAGCAATTCGCCGGCCGCCGCCGGCGGTGCTCACGTTGACCCGGTCGGCTACTGTTCTCCCCTAGGCCGTCCAGGGGGTGATGCCGGTGATCTGTGCGAGCTGCGGCGCAGAAAACGACGTGGGCCGCAAGTTCTGCCTCGAATGCGGGACGCCGCTCGCGGCTGCCTGTCCGGCCTGCGGCTCGCCGAACCCGCCGGCGGCACGCTTCTGTGGCGAGTGCGGGGCGCGCCTTGCCGGGACGGCAGCGACCGCTCGCCCCGGAACGCCACCGGCCCGCCCCGCGGCCTCGCCCACCCCAGCCGTGGCCGAGCGGCGCGTCGTCTCCGTCCTCTTCGCCGACCTCGTCGGCTTCACGACGATCGCCGAGAACCGGGACGCGGAGGAGGTCCGCGACCTGCTGTCGCGCTACTTCGACCTTGCCCGGGGGATCGTCGAGCGGCACGGCGGCACGATCGAGAAGTTCATCGGCGACGCTGTGATGGCGGTCTGGGGTGCCCCGACCAGCCACGAGGACGACGCGGAGCGCGCCGTGCGGGCCGCCCTGGAGATCGTCGGTGGCGTCCGCGGGCTGGGCCCGGCGGTCCATGCCAGGGTCGGCGTGGTGACCGGCGAGGCGGCGGTGACCATCGGGGCGATCGGCGAGGGCATGGTCGCCGGCGACATGGTCAACACCGCCAGCCGCCTGCAGGGCGCCGCGCCGCCCGACGTCGTGCTCGTCGGCGAGGCGACGATGCACGCGGCCTCCCGGGCGATCGCCTTCGCCGAGGCCGGCGACCAGACGCTCAAGGGCAAGGTCGCACCGGTGCCGGCCTGGCGCGCCCTCCGGGTCGTCGCCGAGCGCGGCGGCCGTGGGCGGGCGGAGACGATCGAGGCGCCCTTCGTAGGGCGCGACGACGAGCTGCGGCTCCTCAAGGACCTCTACCACGCGACCGCCCGGGACCGGCGAGTCCGGCTGGTCTCGGTGACCGGCCAGGGCGGCATCGGCAAGAGCCGACTCGCCTGGGAATTCCTCAAGTACCTCGACGGCCTCGTCGAGACCGTCTACTGGCATCACGGGCGCTCGCCTTCCTACGGCAGCGGCATCACGTTCTGGGCGCTCGGCGAGATGGTCCGCGAGCGGGCCGGCCTCGCCGAGGCGGACGACGAGCCGACGACGCGCACACGGATCGCGGAATCGGTCGCCCGCTGGATCCCGGACGAGCACGAACGGCGCTGGGTCGAGGCGTCGCTGCTCGCTCTCCTCGGCGTGGCCGACCCGCCGGCCGGCGGGCAGGACCGCCTCTTCTCCGCCTGGCGGACCTTCTTCGAACGGATCGCCGCCGAGGACCCGGTCGTGCTGGTCTTCGAGGACCTCCAGTGGGCGGACAGCGGCCTGCTCGCCTTCATCGACCACCTGGTGGAATGGAGCCGCGGCGTCCCGATCGACGTGGTGGCGCTCGCTCGCCCGGAGCTTCTGGAGACGCGGCCGGACTGGGGCGCCGGCAAGCGCAACTTCACCAGCCTCACGCTGGAGCCGCTCTCGCCCGAGGCGATGCGGGCGCTCCTGGCAGGCCTCGTGCCCGGCCTCTCCTCCGACGCCGCGACGCGGATCGTCGCGCGCGCCGACGGGGTTCCCCTGTACGCCGTGGAGATCGTCCGGATGCTCGTCGCGCAGGGTTCCCTGGAGGCAGCCGATGGGGCCTATCGGCCGGTCGGCGACCTGGCCGACCTGGCCGTGCCGGAGACGCTGCACTCGCTCATCGCGGCGCGCCTCGATGGCCTCGACCCGGCCGACCGGGCGCTCCTGCAGGCCGCCGCGGTGCTGGGCCACACCTTCACGGTGGACGGCCTGGCCGCCGTCGCGGCACTCGACCGCGGCGACGTGGAGCGGCGCCTCCTGTCGCTCGTCCGCCGGGAGCTCGTCGCGCGCGACCTGGACCCGCGGTCCGTCGAGCGCGGCCAGTTCGCGTTCGTCCAGTCGCTCGTTCGCGAGGTCGCCTATGCAACGCTCTCGAGGCGCGACCGCAAGTCCCGCCACCTCGCGGCGGCCCGCCATTTCGAGACGCTCGTGGACCAGGAGCTGGCCGGGGCCCTCGCGAACCACTACCTGGCTGCCTACCGCAACGCCATCGAGGGCCCGGAGGCCGAGGCGCTTGCCGCGCAGGCGCGGATCGCGCTCCGGGCGGCCGGGGACCGGGCGGTCGCGCTGGGCGCGCAGGAGCAGGCGCTGGGGTTCTACCGTGACGCGATCGAGGTGACCACCGACCCGGCCGACCGGGCGGTCCTGCTGGAACGTGCCGGGGCTGCGGCATCCGCCGCGGGATTCCACGAGGAGGCCGAGCGCCTGCTGGGGGAGGCCATCGGGCTGCACCGTGCCGCGGGCGATCGGAGCGGCGCAGCCCGGGTCAGCGGGAGCCTGGCGGACGCGATGTTCGGGCGCTATCGCCTGGACGCCGCGCTCGTGCTCGCCGAGGCGGCCGCCACGGAGTTCGCCGACCTTGGTGAGGATCCCGGGTATGCCTCGCTGCTCGGCCAGCTGGCCCGCTTCCAGATGCTCCGCCAGATCGACTTCGCGTCCGCCGTGGCGACCGCCGATCGCGCCCTGGCGATCGCGGAGCGCCTCGACCGCGTCGACCTCGTGGCGGACGTGCTCGTCACCCGCGGCACGGCCCTCATCAGCATCGGCCGCGCGTACGAGGGAATCGGCTGCCTCGAGACCGCCCTGCGGCTCGCCGATCAGCACGGCCTGTTCGAGACCCAGATCCGGGCCCGGATCAACATGAGTGGGCCGCTCACCGACCGCGACCCGCGGGCAGCTTTCGACGTCTCGCGCGTGGGGCTGGAGCTGGGCCGGCGATTCGGCCACCGCCAGGGCGTCTCGATGCTCATCGGCAACGCCAGCGTGGGGGCGGCCGAGTGCGGGGAATGGGACTGGGCGCGCGCCGAGATCCGCGCCGGGCTGGAGGAGGCGGCGAGCGATGCGGAGCGAATCCTTCTGCTCAGCTTCCATGTCCAGGCGCTCGTCGAGGGCGGAGCGCCGGCCGATGCCGAGATCGACGAGGTCGAGGGCTGGCTGACGGCCCACGTCGCGGAGGAGCCCTCGCTGGCGTCCAACATCAGCGTGATCCGGTCAGCCCGCGCGTTGCAGCACCGGGACCTGGCGGCGGCTTCGTCGCGCTCTCTCGAGGGCGGTCGCCTGGACCCGTACAACGCGGTCTCCTCCTTCACCGAAGCGACGCTGCTCGCGCTCCTCGCCGGCGACCGCGCGCTCGCGGAGCAGAGCCTCCAGGCGATCCGCGCCACCGGCTCGCACGCGGCACTTGCCGGGCTGGCGGCCCGGGTGGGCGAGGCCGGTATCGCCGCTCTCGACGGACGGGTGGACCCGGCGCGGGCCGGGCTCCTGGCTGCCTACGCCGCACTCCGGGACCTCGGGGCGGCTCGCAAGCAGGCGATCACGGGCCTCGCGATGGCAGTCCTGCTGGGCACGGCCGACGCGCAGGTCCGGGCCGCGATCAGCGAGAGCCGCCAGCTGTTCGCGCAGATGGGCGCCGGCCTCTGGCTCGGCCTGCTCGACGACGCCGAAGCCGGCCGGGTCGTCGCTTCGACGGCGCGCCCGGCCGCCCCACGTGTCGGCGTGCTCCCGAGTGCGCCCGTACCCGCCGACCAAGCGTGACAACCAACGGCGGTGGGCCGACCCTTCCGGCCATCCGCCTGACCGACCTCACCGACTGCGGCGGCTGTGCGGCGAAGCTCGGCGCCGACGTGCTGGCGGACGTGCTGGCCGGCCTGGGCGCCGGCGCCGGCACCGCGTCGGCGGACCTCATCGCCGGCCTGGACCCGCCCGACGACGCCGCGGTCTACCGGCTGACCGACGAGCTCGCGGTCATCGGGACGGTCGACTTCTTCCCGCCGCTGGTCGACGACCCGCGGACCTACGGGGAGATCGCCGCGGCCAACGCCTGCTCGGACATCTTCGCCATGGGAGGGCGCGTCCTGTTCGCGCTCTCCGTGGCGGCGTTCCCGGAGGCGATGGCGCCGGCCACGATGGCCGCCATCGTCGCCGGCGCCGCCACGGTCGTCACCAAGGCGGGCGGCACGCTGGCGGGCGGTCACACGATTGTCGATCCCGAGCCGAAGTTCGGGCTGGCCGTGATCGGCGTGGCGCACCCGGACAGGCTGCTGCGCAAGGGAGGCGCGCGTCCCGGCGACGTGCTCCTGCTCACGAAGCCGCTCGGGACCGGCCTCCTCGTCTCGGGCGCCCGGCAGGGCCGGACATCACCCGACGACCTGGCGGTGGCGATCGCATCGATGCGGACGCTGAACCGCGCGGCGGCCGAGGTGCTCGTCGCCGCCGGGATCCGCGGCGCCACGGACGTGACGGGATTCGGCCTGCTGGGACACGGGCTGGAGGTGGCACGCACCTCGGGGACTCGCCTCGCCTTCGATGCGGCGGCGCTGCCGGCACTGCCGGGCGCGCTCGTGCTCGCCTCAGCGGGCATCGAGACGGGCGGTGCGGGCCACAACCGCCGGTTCGTGGCGCCCACGCTCGACGTCGGACCCGGCGTCGACCGGTCGCTGGTCGCGCTGGCCCACGACCCGCAGACGAGCGGGGGGCTGCTGGCGGCCGTCCCGCCCGACCGCCTCGCCGACGTCGAGGCCGCGCTCGCGGCAGCCGGCGTTCCCGCCTGGCGCGTCGGCCACGTCGAGGCCGCCGCATCGCCCGGCGTGAGCCTGGCGTAGGGAGCAGACGGGCCCAGTTCGTCGCGGGTCCGCTCGGTGGACGCCGCCACCGCGCCGCGTACCATGGCCGCGTGTCCAGGCCACGAAGCAAGCAACCGAGCGGCGCGCCGGGGGCGGCCCAGCACGGCGCCGTTCCCGCTACGGCGAACGGGCCCTGGCAACGTGTCGGCCGCCGGGTCGCCTACCAGAACCCATGGCTGACGGTCTGGCACGACGACGTCATCCGGCCGGACGGCGCGCCGGGCATCTACGGCGTCGTGCACTTCGCCAATCGGGCCATCGGGATCCTCGCCCTCGACGAGGAGGATCGCGTCCTGCTCGTCGGGCAGCACCGGTATCCACTCGACACCTACTCGTGGGAGATTCCCGAAGGCGGCGGGGGGCCCGACGAGTCCGCACTCGAGGCGGCCCGACGCGAGCTGGCCGAAGAGACCGGGTTCCGGGCGGGGTCGTGGCGAGAGCTCGGCCGGGCGGCGCTCTCCAACTCGGTGACCGACGAGCTCGCGATCTTCTTCATCGCGACCGACCTCCAGTCGGGCGCCGCCGCCCCGGAGGGCACGGAGGCGCTGCAGACCCGGTGGGTGCCCTTTGCCGAGGCCCTGGCGATGACGCTCGACGGCCGGATCGACGACGCGCTCTCGATCCTCGCCATCCAGCGCGAGGCGCTAGAGCGCGCGGCGGCGGCCCCTTCGCCATGATGTGCCCGCGTCCCGCCGCCGGGTCGGACGCCGGGAATCCGCGACCGGGAGGAGGGTCAGCATGAATCGATACCGGCTTGCGATCGCGATCGTGTTGCTGGTCGTGGGCCTGCTCTGGATCGGCCAGGGGCTGAACCTGCTGGGCGGCAGCGCGATGAGCGGCCAGCCGTTCTGGGCGGTGGTCGGCGTCGCCCTGGTCGTCGTCGCGGCCGGGGTGGCCTGGACTGCCCGGCGCAGGGCCGGGTGAGGGTGCGGCCAGACTCCCCGGCGGACACGCGGGTGAGGGCGGCCGGGTGCCCCTCCTCATCGCCTGCGACGTCACGGCCCCCGCCTGGAATCGAAAAGGCCTCCGGCATGCCGGAGGCCTCTCGGTGCTGCGCGTTTCCGCGCCGGCGCTCAGGCGCGCCGGAGGGCGAAGCAGTCGCTGCAGTAGACGGGCTTGCCGCTCGTGGGACGGAAGGGGACCTGGGCCTCCTTGCCGCAATTGGAGCAGGTTGCCGTGAACATCTCGCGGGGGCCGCGGGAATATCCGCCACCACCACTGCCGCCGCCGTAGCCGCCGGCGC
>JARLHH010000108.1 GCA_031292335.1 Candidatus Limnocylindrales bacterium
CCGTGATCCCCCGGGATCGTGATCAGGCGGAGCGCTGCCCGTCGGCGAACGTGCCGGGCGTGCCGTCGTCGCCGTGCTCCCCTTCCTGCCCGTGGGCGAAGCTGCCCGGGTGTGTCTTGTCGGGGTGCATCCGCTCCTGGCCTTCGCTGAAGTCGCCGGCCTGCTCGCCCGCGGAGTCGTGCGGGAGCGTCGCCTGTCCGTCGCTGAAGTGGCCGTGGTCGGGTCGCTGGTCGGTCATCGTGGGCCCCCTGGGATCGCGGCAGAACGTCCGTCTGCCAGTGCTGGAACCGTCTCCAGGTCGCCTGCCGCGTTACACGCCGTTGGCGCCCGGGTTCCTTCGAGCTCGAACGGCCGACCGGTAGGCTGCCACCAGGCGGTCCAGCGTCGCGGGCGCGACGTGCTCGACGTCCACCCTGCCCGCCGCGACGATCGTCGCCCGCATCTGTTCCAGGTAGACCTCGCACTCCTCGCAGTCGTCGAGGTGGGCTTCGAAGCGAGCCCGGACGTCCGGCTCCAGCGCGTCCTCGAGGTACTCGGTCACGAGCTCGACAACCCCGACGCACGTTGCCGTATCGGGCGGCCCAGGCGAGGCCTCCGATCCGCGGCCGACAGTCCCGTCGCTGCTCATCTCGTGGTTGTCTCCATCCGGTGGCCGTCCGTTACGCACGATCGGCGGCCACGAGGTGCCGTTCCAGCACGGCCCGCACGCGGGAGCGGGCGCGGTGGAGCAGGACCCGCTGGTTTCCCGGCGTGAGCTCGAGCGCCGCACAGACCTCCTCCGAGCTCCAGCCGTCGATGTCTCGAAGCGTCATCACGATCCGCTGCGCCGGGCTGAGCTCGTCGAGCGCATCCTGGATCAGCGCCCGCGTCTCCCCCGCGACAAGCTGCGCCTCCGCGTCGGGCGCCCAGCGATGGGGCGGAACCGCCCAGCCACCCGCCCATTCATCGCCCGGCGCCAGGAAGCGCTCGGGATCCAGGGCCGGTCCGCCCGGGTCGTCCGCCGGATCGAGCAGTGCCGACAGCGGGATGTCGCGGCGTTCGCGCCCGCCCTGCGTCCTGGCCCGGTTGGCCGCGATCCGGAAGACCCAGGTCCGGAAGCTCGAGCGTGCCTCGAAGCGGTCGAGGCCGCGGATCACGCCGAGCCAGGTGTCCTGGACGACTTCCTCCGCGGCGGCTCGGCCCTGCACGTACAGGCCGGCCAGGCGGAGGAGAGGGCCGTTCAGCTCGTCGACGACCCGGGCGAAGGCCTGTTCATCGCCGTCGCGCAGGGCGGCAACAAGCGCGACGTCCTCGGGTGTCGGCTGGAAGAGATCGTCGCGAGCGGCGGCCACGGTCGCAGCATAGCGCGAGGCCACGCGGCCCCCGGCCCGGGCCGTGCGCCGCCACGCACCGAACGAGGGATCCGGCCCCCACCCGTCCCGTTCCGCCGCCCGCATCCGGGCGCGCCGGCGTCCCGTAGCATGATGACGTGGCCCTCCCGATCGCGCGCCGAGCGACCCGCCTCTCGCTGCCGCTGGCCGGCGCGTTCGCCGTCGGCGCGATCGCCTACGGCGGCCTGTACACGTTCCCGGCGCTGTCGGTCGCGTTCGCGACCGAGTTCGGGATCAGCCGCACCCTGGCGGTCACCCCCTGGACCATGTTCCTCGTCGTCACGGCGGTGGCCAGCCCGCTGCTTGGCCGAGCCTACGACGAGTGGGCCGACCGCGATCTCCTCACCGCGTCAATGGTCCTCCTGGCCGCCGGCTGGCTGGCCGTCTATCTCGCCCGCGACATCTCGCTGGTGATCCTCGCCTACGCGGTCTTCATGGCCCTGGGCCTGCAGCTCTCGTTCATCGGGACGTCCACGGCGATCGCACGGCGCTACGCGGGCATGTCGGGCCTCGCGCTCGGGATCGCGTATGCCGGGCCGGGCCTCGGCGTCGCCGTCGCGCTGCCCATTTCCGGCGGCCTGATCCAGACGGCGGGCTGGCGATCCGCATCCCTGCTCTTCCTGGCGACCTGTCTCGCCGGCGTGGCGGCGGTGTGGCTCATGACCAGCGGCCCGGCGATCGTGGTGCCCGCCCGTCGCTCCGAACGGCGCCGAACCTCGGCCCCCTCCGACGTCCGCGGCGCGGCGCCGGCCGTGGGACGGGGATCGGCGTCCGTGACCCTGCCGCGATCTGCGGCCGGCGATCACCTGCGGTTCACGGTCGGCGAGCCACTGAGCGCGGGCCAGTCCGGCACGCGTGCCACCGAGGCGGGCCTCGCCGCGCGAGCCTCTGGGCTGCACGAGCCCTCGGCGCCGGGCGCCGTCTCCGCGGCCCAGGAGCTGCTCCCGGTCGGCAGCGGTGAGCACATGCACAGCGTCCGGCGCGTCGTCCGGACGCGGCGCTTCTGGCTCCTCTTCGCGGGCGCCGCGGCGATCGGCGTCTTCGACGAGGGCGTCCTCCAGGCGTTCATCCCGAGTGCCGTGAAGAGCGGGCTGGGTGCCGGCTGGGCCGCGACGGCGCTGGGGTTCCAGTCGCTCGCGTATGTCGGAGGCCAGGTCGTGGGGGGCGGGCTCTCCGACCGGATCGGGCGGCGGATCGTGGGGGTCCTCGCCGCGGTCGCGGTGGGCGGCGGCGTCGTGGCCGCGCTCGGCCTCGTCGCGTCCGCGCCGGGGCTGGCGATCGCGGGGGTCATCCTCCACGGGATCGGGACCGGGGCCACCATCGCGGTTCGGTCGGCCGCCTTCGGCGACGTCTTCGGCGGGCCGAACTTCGGGTCGATCTTCGGTCTGCTCGGCGTCGCCTACCCGGTCGGCGGCACGCTGGCCGTCTACGTCGGCGCGATCTCCTTCGACGCGACGGGCTCGTACCTCCCGCTGATCCCGGTCGTGCTCGCGGCGCTCGTGCTCTGGACGGTTGCGCTGTGGGTCGCGGGTCCGCGCCGCGTCCCTCCGGCCGTCGCCGGCGCGGTCTCGGGCGCACGACCTGCCTGAGCCGGTGCTCCCGAGCCGCCGAGCGACGTGTAGGCTGAAGCCATGCGCGAGGATCCAGCGGGCACGGCGCCCAGCGCGGCGGACATCGACCGTTACCGGGAGAACCTCCAGGGCGAGATCGACGGGGCGGCCCTCTACGATGTGATGGCGGAGGCCGAGCAGGACCCCGCCCTGCGCGAGCTGTATCGCCGGCTGGCGGCGACCGAGGTCCGCCACGGCGCCGTCTGGCGCGAGCGACTCGAGGCCGCGGGAATCGCGGCGCTGCCCGGCCGACCCTCGTGGCGCACCCGGGTTTTGATCTGGATCGCCCGCCGTTTCGGCGCCGGCGCCGTCGTCGCCACGATGGCCCAGAAGGAATCGGCCGACCAGCGGATGTACGACGCCCAGCCGGAGGCGACGGCGAACATGCCGGGCGACGAGCGCTCGCATGCCCGGCTCCTGCGCGAGCTGTCAGGGGGGCGCGGGATGGCGGGCGGCACCGTCGCCCGCATCGAGGGCCGCCACCGGATGGGTGGCGGCAACGCCCTGCGCGCAGCGGTCCTGGGCGCCAACGACGGGCTCGTCTCCAACCTGAGCCTCTCGATGGGCGTCGCGGGTGCGTCCGGCGGCGGTGCCGCGGTTCTCGTGGCCGGCTTCGCCGGCCTGCTGGCCGGGGCGCTCTCGATGGCGATCGGGGAGTGGCTCTCGGTCCAGAGCGCCCGCGAGCTGTACAGCCACCAGATCGCGGTGGAGCGCGACGAGCTCATCTCCGCGCCGGAAGAGGAAGAGGAGGAGCTGGCCCTCATCTACGAGGCAAAGGGCCTCTCCCCCGAGCAGGCGCGGACGACGGCCCACTCGATCGTCGCCGGTGACGCGGGGCGCGCGCTCGACACGCTGGCCCGCGAAGAGCTGGGCATCGACCCGGATGCGCTGGGCGGCTCGGCGTGGGTGGCGGCGGGCACGTCGTTCTGCCTCTTCGCGCTCGGTGCGGCCGTCCCGATCCTGCCGTTCGTGTTCGCGACCGGCGGGCCGGCGATCGTCGCCTCGATCGTGGTCAGCGTGCTGGCGCTGCTGGCGGTCGGCGCGGCGATCACGGTCGTAACCGGCGCAAGCGCGATTCGCTCCGGAGCCCGCCAGGTGGTGCTGGGCCTGGCCGCAGCGGCGATCACGTTCGGCCTCGGCAGCCTGGTCGGGGCGGCGGTGCATTAGGGCGGCGGTGCACCGGGCCGGCGGTGCACGCGCGCCGGCGCCGGGCACGGCGGCGCGGATAGACTTGTGGCTGTTGGCGGGCCGAACGCGGGACGCGTCGGGGCCGGCCGAGGTGGGGGCGAAGCGGGAGGGCTCGTTGGACACCCTGGACCTCGCACGCTGGCAGTTCGGGATCACCACCGTCTACCACTTCCTGTTCGTGCCGCTCACGATCGGGCTGGCGTTCCTCGTGGCGGGTCTGCAGACGGCCTGGGTGCGAACCGGGAAGCCGGGCTACCTGCGCCTCACGAAGTTCTACGGCGAGCTGTTCCTGATCAACTTCGCCCTGGGCGTCGTGACCGGGATCGTCCAGGAGTTCCAGTTCGGGATGAACTGGAGCGACTACAGCCGCTTCGTCGGCGACATCTTCGGGCCCCCGCTCGCGATCGAGGGACTGCTGGCCTTCTTCCTCGAGTCGACGTTCCTGGGCCTCTGGATCTTCGGCTGGGACCGCCTGCCGAAGCGGCTCCACCTCGCGACGATCTGGATCGCCGCGATCGGGACGGCGCTCTCGGCGTACTTCATCCTGGCCGCGAACGCCTGGATGCAGCACCCGGTCGGCTACACGCTCAACCAGACCGCCCATCGGGCGGAGCTGACGGACTTCGTGGCCGTCCTCACGAACTCGCTGGCCACGATCACGTTCCTGCACACGATCGTCGCCGCGTTCCTGACCGCCGGCGCCTTCATGGCCGGCGTCGCGCTGTGGCGGCTCGCGCGCGCCCCGGGTGAGGATGCCGGGCCGTTCCGGACCGCCGCGCGCCTGGGCGCCGTGACGGTCCTGGTCGCCGGGCTGCTCGTCTTCGTGACCGGCGACCAGCAGGCGAAGGTGATGACCAGCATCCAGCCGATGAAGATGGCCGCCGCGGAGGCACTCTACGAGACCGAGCAGCCGGCCTCCTTCTCCATCTTCACGATCGGCACGCTGGACGGGAGCAAGGAGCTCTACTCGGTCCGGATCCCGGACGTGCTGTCATTCCTGGCGACCGGCACCCTGGACGGCAGCGTCCAGGGGATCAACAACATCCAGGCGTCCTACCAGCAGCTCTACGGCCCGGGCGACTACCGGCCGATCGTCCCGCTCACCTACTGGACGTTCCGGCTCATGATCGGCGCCGGAGGCCTGGCGGCGCTCGCCGCGCTCTGGATGCTGTGGGCGCTGCGGCGGCGGACCATCCGCCCGAGCCGGTTCGTGGTCTGGACCGCGCTCGCGCTCCCGCTCCTGCCGCTGGCGGCGAACTCGCTGGGCTGGATCTTCACCGAGATGGGGCGCCAGCCGTGGATCGTGTTCGGCCTGATGCCCACCTCGGCCGGCGTGTCGCCCGGCACGTCGGCGCTGGAGGTGCTGATCACGCTGGTGGGCTTCACCGTGCTGTACGGCGGCCTGGCGATCGTCGAGGTCGGCCTGCTCGTGCGCCGGATCCGGGCCGGCCTGCCGGCCCCCGAGGCACCCGATGGCCACGGCGCGGACGACGCCGATCGGCCGGTCGCGTTCGCGTACTGAGGACGAGCTGCCATGGAACTCACCACCGTCTGGTTCGGCCTCATCGCCATCCTGTGGGTCGGCTACCTCGTCCTCGAGGGCTTCGACTTCGGCGTCGGCATCCTGCTCCCGGTCCTGGGCCGCACCGAGCGGGAGCGGCGCGTCGTCATCAACACGATCGGCCCGTTCTGGGACGGCAACGAGGTCTGGGTGCTCGTCGCCGGCGGCGCGACGTTCGCCGCCTTCCCGGAGTGGTACGCCACGCTCTTCTCGGGCTTCTACCTGGCGCTCTTCCTGATCCTCGTCGCGCTGATCCTGCGCGGCGTCGCGTTCGAGTTCCGGAGCAAGCGCCCGGAGGCCTCGTGGCGGCGGGGATGGGACCTGGCGATCTTCTTCGGCTCGCTCCTCCCGGC
>JARLHH010000003.1 GCA_031292335.1 Candidatus Limnocylindrales bacterium
TAGTTGCGCCCGTGCGGGTCGCCGACGATCGGGTAGAGGTGGTCCCACGTCCACAGCGTGTCGTAGCCGAGTCGGTCGGCCCGGATGCCCGCCTCGAGCAAGGCCGCCCATTCCGTGTACTGGTTCCAGCAGAGTGCGCCGACCTTGACTTCGCTCATGAGTCCAGTCTACGGAGCGGACGGTTTCCGAGTCGTCCGGTTGCCCAGCGGCAGGCGCCAGCGTGTTCGCCAGTTGCCCGACTCGGTCTCGGTAATGACGGTGAGCTCGCGAACCGCCACGTCGAACGGGCCGACCTCCACGGCCGCAGCCCACGCGGCGTCGCGCGCCTGACGATCCGTCGTCTCAACGAGGGTCAGGTGCGCGATCAAGCTCTCGTGAACGCCCTCGTACGGCGGGTGATCCGGCCACAGGGCGGCCACGGCAAGCGTCAGGTCAAGGAACGGGCGCTGGCCTGCGGGCACCAGCCACACCATCTCCTCCCAGCGCTCGACCCGACTGAACGGTGCGACGAACGGCGGGTGCATCGCCGCCAGGCCAGCGAGAGTCGAGCGCACCGTTGGCGTCAGCGCGTCGACCGCCAGGAACGGGAAGAGGACGGTTACATGCGCGGGGACGCCGCGAGCGGCCAGAGGGTCAGCGGCGTCCCGGAGGATTGCGAGGCGCGAGGGGAGCACGATCGGGGCAATGACGGCTGATCTGCCGGTCATTCAGGCTCCTCCCGCCCTGCTGGAACAGTGGACGCTCTCGGGAGCAATGCCTCGGTTCACTCCTGCCTGACGATGTCGACCGAGATCTCCACCGCCGGAATCGTGCCCCTGTTCTCGAGCCAGTGGACCGTGTTCCGATCCTCGGGCCAGCCCACTCCCGGCCCGTAGTCCGTGGCGACACCGTCTCGATGGTCGGTGATCGTTCCCTGCAGGATGTAGACGGTGCCCGGTCTGCCCCTGTGGTCGTGAATCGGGCCGAATGTGCCTCCGGGCTCGATGGTCACCATGCGCATTCGAAGCTGGCGCCCCGCCATGCCCTCGATCTCAGGGCCAAGGTCAACGGTCGCAAGCACCTTCGCCGTGACACCCTTCGTCTCGGGTGCCACCTGATCGCTTCCCATCGTGCTCCCCCGTGTGCTGGTCTCAGCAGATGGCGCCGAGCCTGACCACGCTCATGGATGGACCTCCGCGGATCCCCTGAGACGACGACCCGGGAATGATCCCACCACCCGCCGATCGCGTGGCGCGCCCCCATCCGTCGACGCGGCCCGCTCATGGCGGCCGGGAGGCACCCCCCGCATGGGTCGGTCGGCCCTGCCAGGACGGGAACGAAACGTGTCACGCTTGCGCGCGACTACGAACCGACCGCGGCCGCCCCGCTGCCGCAGCCATCCCCGCCGCCCGAACCGCCCCAAGGAGCCGCCCCGTGCTCGAGTCTCCCGCTCCCACCCCCACGCCCCAGGCCGCCGCGCCCGCCGCCGACCGACCGTCGCGCCCGGGCACGCCGATCAGCGACCGCTCGAGCGACGTGCTCGGCTACGAGCGCAACCCGCTCGAGTCGTTCTTCTCGCCGTCCTCGGTCGCGGTCATCGGTGCGACGGAGAAGGAGGGCAGCGTCGGCCGGACCGTCTTCTGGAACCTGATCAGCAGCCCCTTCGGCGGCACCGTGTACCCGGTCAACCAGAAGCGAGCCAGCATCCTCGGCGTCCGGGCCTACCCGAACCTGGCGGCGCTCCCCGAAGCTCCCGAGCTTGTCGTCATCGCGACGCCCGCGGTGACCATCCCGGCCACCATCGAGGAGTGCGCGGCCGCCGGCGTCAAGGCCGTGGTCATCATCTCCGCGGGGTTCAAGGAGGTCGGTCCCGAAGGGGCGGAGCTGGAGCGCCAGATCCTGGCGACGGCACGCGCCAACCAGATGCGGATCGTCGGACCGAACTGCCTCGGCGTGATGCGGCCCACGACCGGCCTCAACGCCACGTTCGCGGCCGGCATCTCGATGCCCGGGACCGTCGGCTTCGTGAGCCAGAGCGGCGCCCTGCTCACGGCCGTGCTCGACTGGAGCGCCCGCGAGAAGGTGGGCTTCAGCGCGGTCGTCTCCCTCGGCTCGATGCTCGACGTGGGCTGGGGCGACATCATCAACTACTTCGGAAACGATCCGGCGACCCGTAGCATCGTCGTGTACATGGAGACGATCGGGGACGCCCGGGCCTTCCTCTCGGCCGCACGCGAGGTGGCTCTCTCGAAGCCGATCATCGTCATCAAGCCCGGCCGGACCGCCCAGGCGGCGAAGGCCGCGGCCTCCCACACGGGTTCCCTGACCGGCTCCGACGAGGTGCTCGCCGCCGCGTTCCGCAGGGCGGGCGTGCTCCGTGTCGACGCGATCTCGGACCTGTTCAACGTTGCCGACGTGCTGGCCAAGCAGCCGCTGCCGCGTGGGAAGCGCCTCACGATCGTCACGAACGCCGGCGGCCCCGGCGTCCTTGCCACCGACGCCCTGATCACCGGCGGCGGCGAGCTCAGCGACATCTCGCCCGCCACGATGGAGGAGCTCAACAGCTTCCTCCCCGGCCCGTGGAGCCACAACAACCCGATCGACATCATCGGGGACGCTGCCCCCGAGCGATACGCCAGGGCGCTCGAGGTGGCGGCCCGCGACGAGGGAAGCGACGGGCTCCTGGTGATCCTGACGCCCCAGGCGATGACCGACCCGACGGCGACCGCGCGCGAGCTGGTCCGGTTCGCGAAGATCGAGGGTAAGCCGGTCCTCGCCAGCTGGATGGGCGGCACCGACGTCGCCGAGGGTGCCGCGATCCTGACCGAAGCCGGCATCCCCACGTTCGCGTACCCGGACCAGGCCGTCGAGATCTTCAACGACACCTGGCGCTTCGCCAGCCACCTGCGCCACCTGTACGAGACGCCCACGCTCCCGTCCGACGAGGAGCACCCGGTGGACCGGGCCCGGGCTGAGGCGCTCATCAACGCGGTCCGGGCCGAGGGCCGCACGCTCCTCACGGAAGACGAGTCCAAGAGCCTGCTGGCGGCGTACGGCCTCCCGATCACCGAGACGGTGGTCGCCCCGACGCCCGATGATGCGGTCACGGCGGCGGACCGCATCGGCTACCCGGTGGTCGTGAAGCTGCACTCGCACACGATCAGCCACAAGACCGACGTCGGCGGCGTGCAGCTGAACCTGCAGGATGCCGCGGCGGTTCGCGCCGCTTACGAGTCCATCCGGGTCTCGGTGACCGAGAAGAAGGGCGCCGAGCACTTCGAGGGCGTGACCGTCCAGCCGATGGTCAACTGGACCGGCTACGAGCTGATCCTGGGCTCATCCATCGATCCGCAGTTCGGGCCGGTCCTGCTCTTCGGGCTGGGAGGCCAGCTCGTAGAGCTCTTCAAGGATCGTGCCCTCGCGCTGCCGCCGCTCAACACGACCCTCGCCCGGCGGATGATGGAGCAGACCAAGATCTACACGGCGCTCGGCGGTATCCGCGGCCGGCGCGGCGTGGACCTGCCGGCCCTGGAGCAGCTGCTGGTCCGCTTCAGCCAGCTCGTCGTCGAGCAGCGCTGGATCAGCGAGATCGACATCAATCCGCTCCTCGCGTCGCCCGAGCGCCTGATCGCGCTCGACGCGCGGGTCGTCCTGCACGATCCGTCGATGACGGTGGACCAGCTGCCGCGGCTCGCGATCCGCCCCTACCCGCGCCGGTACGCGGGGACGTACACGTGCAAGAAGGGCGGGCTCCTCCACATCCGGCCGATCCGCCCGGAGGACGAGCCGCTGGTGGTGGCGTTCCACCACACGCTCTCCGAGGAGACCGTCTTCCAGCGCTACCTGGGCCACCTGGGCCTGAGCGAGCGAACCGCCCACGAGCGGCTCATCCGGATCTGCTTCTCCGACTACGACCGCGAGATGGCCCTCGTCGCGGAGCAA
>JARLHH010000109.1 GCA_031292335.1 Candidatus Limnocylindrales bacterium
CCTGCCCACGCAACGCGGCGAACTCGCTCACCCTCGAGGAGCGCGCCGAAGACGAGCACGAAGACGGGCGTGGTCGTGGTGAGGAGCGCGCCCTCGGCGCCGCCCGTGAGGCTGGTCCCGACGAACTGCATCACGATCGTGGCCGCGACCACGACCCCCGCCGCCACGACGCGACGGCGCGGGAACGCGGCCAGCCCCAGCCGGCCGCGGAAGGCGACGGCGAGCACCGCGACGCCGACGAGAAGCCGCAGCACACCCAGCGTCAGCGGCGGGATCGCGTCGAAGGTGCCCGCCGAGACGACGTACATGCCGCCCCACAGGGCAGCGGCGGCGAGCAGGTCGAAGACCGCGCCTCGTGACGGGGACCGAACCACGGCCCCGGCGTCGATGTCAGGCCCGGCCGACGAGGCCGGGGCGGGCGGGCCGGGGGGCGCGCTCCCCTGTCTCCGGCGTACGGGCAAGCAGCGCGTCGACCTGCGCGACGAACGCCCGGGCGCCCATCCGTTCGAAGAGCTCGCGGGCCTCCCGGGCGGCCTCGGCGCCGAAGGAGTCGCCGGGCGGGGCGACGAAGGCAGCGTCCAGCAGGAGCTGGGCCCTGCTCATCTCGAGGCCCAGCCCCGCGGTCCGGCGGATCGCGTCGCGGTAGGCGACCGCCGCCTCCGGCCAGTGACCGTCGAGCGCGAGGAGCCCGGCGGCGATCCCGTCGCGGTTCGCGATGTGCGCCGGCCCGAAGATGCCCAGCGCGTCGTGGGCGGCCAGCATCTCGGCGACGGGGCCGCGTTTGCCCAGGCGGATCGCCGCGCGTGCGGCGACCAGGGTCCCATTGGATGCGTTGATGAAGAGCTCCGCCGACGCCCGGCCGGTCTCGAACGCTGCCTCGAGGTCACCGGCCGTCAACGCCACGACCGCCTGGTCGAACTCGATCCCGGTCCGGATCGCCGGGTCGAGGTCCGTGACGTCGGACCACTCTTCCGACTGATCCGCATCCGGGTCCTCGACGGCCCGGACCATGCGGAGCGCGCCGAGGAGCGTCGCCCGCTCGCCGGCGCCCACGTCGTCGAGCCGGAGGGTAAGGAGCTCGCGCGCCTCGGGGCCCCAGTCTCCCACCAGGATCAGGCCGATCTCGAGCGTATTGCCGAGCACCGTGATCGCGAGCCTCTGGTATCCGTGGCGCTTGGCGACATCCCAGCCGGCCCGTCCCGCGGCGACTGCCGCCCGCGGGTCCGTCTCCGCGAGCGCCCCGGTCAGGTTGGCGATCGCGCGGAGGTAGGCGATCCAGAGCCCGTGCTCCTCCGCCAGGCGTCGCCCGACGTCCATCAGCCCCGTGCCTTCACGCCAGCGCCCGGTCGAGGCGAGGGCCGACCCTTTCGTGACCAGGGTGTGGGCCACCAGGTCCAGGACGTCGCCACGCTCGGCGTCGACGAGCGCGAGATCGGCCCAGCGGATCGCCTCCGACCACTCGCCGCGGAGCATGTGCCCCCGGCTGACCTGGGCGCGGATCGCCACGACAGAGGGATCCGGGGCGAGGTCGGCGAACTCGGCCTCCGCGGGCAGGAGCATCTCGAGCGCGCGTCTCGACTCGTAGGCATTCAGCAGTGCCTCGCCCAAGCCGGCCGTGGCACGCGCGGCGGCAACCCGGTTGCCGAGCGCCCGGTGCCTGCCGATCGCATCGGCGAAGGCGTTCCACGCCTCGGTCGTCCGGCCGACCGCGTCGGCGGCGATCGCGATCCGCTCGATCAGCTCCGCCTCCTCGCCCGGGTCGGGCGTGACGCTCCGGGCCCGCTCCAGGAAGGCGATCGCCTGGTCGTGCGACCCGAGCGCGGCGGCCCGGTCCGCCGCGGCCCGCAGCGCGATCCGCGCTTGGCCGGCGATCGCGGCTCCCTCGGCGCCGTCCGGTGCCGCCAGGTACGCGTCGAAGTAGTGCGTCGCGAGCATTCCCGCCACCGCCTCGTCGCCGAGGGCCTCGTAGTAGCGGGCTGCCGCGAGGTGCTTCGCCCGGCGGTCGCGCTTCGCCAGCGTCCCATAGGCGACCTCGCGCAGGAGCGCCTGGGTGAAGCCGTGCTGGCCCCGCTCGGGGGATCGCGGGTCCGTGTCCACCCGCAGGACCTCGCGCCGGACCAGCGACCGGAGCCGCGCCTCGAGGTCGGTGGTGTCGTCGCCGGTCAACGCGGCAAGGGCCGCCAGCGAGAACGTCTGTCCCAGGACGGCGGCATCCTGGAGGATGGCGCGCTCGGCGTGATCGAGCGCGTCGAGCCGGGCAGCGATGAGGGCGTGGAGCGTCTCCGGGACGTGCAGGTCGCCCAGCTCGCCCGTCACCCGGAACGTGCCGCTCCCGTCGGGAACCAGGTGGCCGTCGGCGACGAGCATCCGGACCAGCTCGACCGCGTAGAGCGGGACGCCGCCGGCGCGGGCAAGGATGGCGCCGACGGTTCGCTCCGGCAGGTCGGGCGCAAGGCCGCCAAGGAGCGCGCGCATCGAGGCCTCCTGGAGCGGCCCCAGGGAGAGCGCCACGAAATTCCGGCGCGCCGCACCCCAGCCCGGTCGACGGTCCAGCAGGTCGGGGCGAGCGAGCGTCACGACGTAGATCGGCCCGTTCGCCCATTCCATCAGGTGGTCGATGAAGTCGACCAACCCGGGGTCGGCCCACTGGAGGTCCTCGAACAGGAGGATCGCCGGGTGGTCGGCCGCGACACGCTCGAAGAACGTCCGCCAGGCCGCGAAGAGCTCCTCGCGGCGGCCACTCGCGGCGTCGCCGAAACCGAGCAGCGCAAGGAGAGCCGGCTCCAATCGCTCGCGCTCGCCCGGGTCGGGGACGAACTCGAGGAGCGTCAGGCCGAGGCGCTCGCGCGTGGTCGCCTCGTCGTCCCGCTCGGCCAGGCCGGCCCGGCGGCGGACCATCTCGGCCAGGGCCCAGAACGTGACGCCCTCCCCGAAGGCGGGTGAGCGTCCCTCGTGCCAGTAGATCGTCTCGAGGACACCGTCGATGTACTTGAGGAACTCCCAGGCCAGGCGGCTCTTCCCAACGCCCGCCTGACCGGTCACGGAGATCAGGCGGGGCTGCCGCTCGCGACCCGTGGCGTGGAAGAAGTCCTTGAGCAGCCGAAGCTCGTCGTCGCGGCCCACGAACGGCGCCTCGACGCCCTCGCTCCGATTGGCGCCGCCGCGCTCGGCCACGACGCGGAGCGCCCGGTAGGCCGGCACTGGCGCGAGCTTGCCCTTGAGCGTCTGCTCACCGGCCGGCTCGAACGCGATGGCGCGCTCGGCGGCGCGGCGCGTGGACTCGCCGACCAGGACGACCCCCGGCGGCGCCACCGACTGGAGGCGTGACGCTGTGTTGACGAGGTCGCCCGCGACCATCGCCTGGCCGCGGCCGAACGCGCCGGGATCGACCGCCGCCTCGCCGGTCAGGACGGCAGCTCGGAGCGCCAGGGCGTCGTCGCCGGCCTTCCGGCCGAGGTGGCGGACGGCATCCACGAGGTCGAGCGCGGTGCGCACCGCGCGTTCGGCGTCGTCCTCCTGGGCGACCGGGGCGCCCCAGACGGCCATGACCGCGTCCCCGATGAACTTCTCGACGGCCCCGCCGTACCGCTCGACGATCTCGCGCGCGACCTGGAAGTACCCGTCGAGGAACTCGCGCACTCGTTCCGGGTCCTCACCGTCGCTGCGGGCGGTGAAGCCGACCAGGTCCGCGAACAGGATCGAGACGAGGCGTCGCTCGGTGACGGCCGGCTCAGCTGCCGGGCTCCTACCCTCCGCCGCGGATCGTGCAGGCGCCCCGACTGCGCCCGCTGCCGCCGCCCCGGGCCCCCCGACGGCGGGTGTGCCGCACTCGGAGCAGAACTTGGCGCCGGGGAGATTCACCGCCCCGCACGCAGGGCAGCTCGTGGCGAAGCGCGTCCCGCATTCGGAGCAGAACTTGGCGCCGGCGGCGTTGGAGCTGCCGCAGCTCGGGCAGGTCACGCGGGATCCTCGGTGCGGTGATGGCCCGGAGCGTACACGACCGCGCGGCCGAGAGTGGACGCGGGCCTCCGGCGACCGATTGGCGCCTCCCGGGTAGCATCCGCGCATGGAGACGACACCCGCGACCCCGCCCTCCGCCCATCGCTGGACCCTGATGCTCGTCCACGCCCATCCGGACGACGAGACGATCGGAACGGGCGGCGTGATGGCCCGGGCGGTCGCGGACGGCCACCGGGTCGTGCTGGTCACCTGCACCCGCGGCGAGCTGGGCGAGATCGTCGTCCCCGAGCTGGACACGCCCGCGAACCACCGCCGGCTCGGCGAGATCCGGGCCGCCGAGCTGGAAGCGGCGATGGACGCGCTGGGCGTCACCGAGTGGGAGAACCTGGGCTATCGCGACTCGGGGATGATGGGCGAGCCCGGCAACCACGACCCACGGAGCTTCTGGCGGGCGGATCGGGACGAGGCGATCGGGCGGCTGGTCTGGCTGGTCCGCCGCTACCGTCCCGACGTGATCACCGGCTACAACGCCTTCGGCGGCTACGGGCACCCCGACCACGTCAACGCGCACCGCGTCGCGGTCGGCGCGTTCTACCGGGCGGGCGACCCCGAGTGGTACCCGGAGCAGCTGGCGCCGGAGCACGGCGGAACCGGCCCGGCCGAGCCGGGCGGCGGTCTTGCGCCGTGGGCGCCGGCGAAGCTCTACGAGCAGGCGATGGGGCGCGCCCGGCGCGAGGCGATGGCGGCCCGGATGGAGGCGGCCGGCGTGCGCTCGTTCTGGTCCCGCCCGGACCCGGCTGACGCGGCGGCGGTGGAGGCCTGGGAGACGTTCATGCGGCGATCCACCGTCGACGACGAGGAGATCACGACGCGGGTGGACTGCGCCCGCTTCACGCCGCAGCGCTGGGCGGCCCTCCTGGCCCACCGGACGCAGCTCTCCGCGGAGAGCCCGCTGCTCGCGATGGGCCCCGACGCCATGGCAGAGGCCATGGGCGACGAGACGTTCATCCTGCGCGCGGCGCGGGTGGCGACCCACTTCCCGGAGACGGACCTCTTCGAGGGGCTCGAGTAGAACGGCAGGCCAACGCACCGCGAGGACCGCGAGGTCGCCGGAGGCGAACAGAGGGCGCGAATCGACGTCACCCCCGAGCTCGAGCGCGCGTGTGCCCCCACGATGTTCGCGCGAGAC
>JARLHH010000110.1 GCA_031292335.1 Candidatus Limnocylindrales bacterium
CCACCACGACCAGCTCGGCGACCGCGCTGCCGGCCGCCTCGCCCACGGCGCGGTGCCCGGCAGCGTGTGCGTCGCCGAGCTCCAGCATCTCCCCGAGGATGGCCACGGGCCGGCCGGGCAGCGAGACGAGGACGTCGAGCGCCGCCAGCATCGCCGGCGGCGACGCGTTGTAGGTGTCGTCGAGGATCGTGAGGCCGGGCGCCGTCACGATCGCGCCGCGGTGCGGGGACGAGGCTGCCCAGCTGGTGGCCAGGCCCGTCGCGATCGCTCTGTCCGAGAGCCCCGCGACGAGGCCGACCGCCGCGGCGGCCAGCGCGTTCTGGACGCTGTGCCGCCCCAGCGCGACGATCTCCACGCCGAACCGCGCCTCCCGCGGGGCGCGCGCCACCAGCTCGAAGGTCATCCCGGCGGCACCGCGGCCCACGACCCGGTCCGCGCTCACGTCGGCGCCCGCGTCGAGGCCATACCGGACCACCGAGGCCCGCGTGCGCGACCCGAAGGTCCGCACCCGCGGGTCGTCGGCGTTGAGGATGGCGGTGCCGCCGGGCGGCAGGGCCTCGACCAGCTCCGCCTTCGCGTCCTCGATCGCCTCGAGACCGCCCGCCCGTTCCTGGTGAACCGGCGCGACCGCGGTCACGACGCCGATCTGCGGGCGGCCGAGCCGGGCAAGCGTGGCGATCTCGCCCCCGACGTACATGCCCATCTCGAGGACCACCGCCCGGTGCTCGGGCCCCAGCCGCAGGAGCGTGAGCGGGAGCCCGATCTCGTTGTTGGCGTTGCCCTCGCTCTTCAGCGTTCGCAGCGCCGTGGAGAGAACGGCCGCAGTCGCATCCTTCGTGGAGGTCTTGGCGACGCTGCCCGTGATCCCCACGACGAGCGGATCGAAGCGGGCGCGCCAGGCGGCCCCGATCGCCTGGAGCCCGAGGAGCGTGTTGGGCACCCGGACCACGGTCACCTCGCCGAGCGCGTCGAGCTCGTCCGCAGCGAGGTGGCGGCCGACCAGCAGGGCGGCCGCGCCGGCCGCTGCGGCCGCACCGAGGAACCGGTGCCCGTCCGTCCGTTCGCCGGGCAGGGCCACGAAGAGATTGCCCGGTTCCACTGCGCGCGAGTCCACCGCCGCGCCCCGGATCGGGCGACCTGCGTCGCGGAGCAGCACGCCCTGGGTCGCCGCGACGAGTTCGGCGGCGTCGATCGCCGGGGCGGGCACGGTCGTCACGCCGGGGAGTGTCCCACAGGCCAGGCTCACGGGTGTGCCGGCTCGGCCGTCGCCGAGGCCGTCGGAAGCACGGGAGGCAGGTCCAGCGTGTCCATGGCGTCGGTCGCGATCCTCCGGAACAGCTCGAAGGACTCGACCGCGTTCTCGACGTCGCCCGACCTGTTCACGATCGGCGTGCCCTGGTTGATCTGGACGGCGATGACCAGCTCCGGGGAGGTCCGCCCGACGAACCCGATGAACGAGAAGTTGAAGACGTCGGTCCGGAACCGGCCGGTCTTCGAGTCCCAGATCTGGGCCGTTCCCGTCTTGCCCCCCACCAGGTAGCCCGGGATCAGCGTGCGGGCGCGGTAGAACGGCACCACGTTCACCACGCGCTCCATGATCCCGGTCAGCTCGGACGACAGGGCCGGCGTCATCACGCGTCCGCGGTCGGCCACCTGGGTGGGCGTGGCGCCCGTGTCCTTCACGACGTGGGGAGTCGGGAGGATGCCGCCGTTCACCATCGCGCTGTAGGCGGTCGCGAGCTGGATCAGGGTGACCGCGACGCCCTGCCCGAACGACGCGTTCGCGAGGTCGATCTGCTGCCACGGCTGGACCGCGGGGTCGCGGACGAGGCCGGGCACCTCGCCCGCCACGTCGATACCCGTCGGGGAGCCGAAGCCCAGGCGCGTCCAGGTCCGGTACAGCACCGAGGCCGCCTGCTGCGTCGTCCGGCCAAGCTTCAGGGCGACCTTCGACATCACCACGTTCCGGGACCAGGCCACGGCGTCCTGGAAGGAGATCGCCCCCTTGCTTCTCTTGTCGGCGTTCTGGACGAACGCCCGCCCGCCGTCGAGGGACAGGACGCTCTGGTCCTGGAGGATCGTCGTGCGGGTGACCACGCCGGCCTGCAGGGCGGCCGTCGCGGTCAGCAGCTTGAAGACGGAGCCCGGCTCGTAGACAGCAGAGACGACCGGGTCGATGAACCGCGACGGGTCGCTCGCGGCGATCGCCGCGTAGTCGTTGCCGTCATAGCTCGGGTACGAGGCGGAGGCCAGGATCTCGCCCGTCCTGGGATCCATCACGACCCCGGACACGCCCTTCGCCTTGTCGGCGACCCAGGCCGCGTAGACCTCCTGCTCCAGCTTGAGCTGGAGGCTGGCGTCGATGGTGAGCGTGAGCGACGTGCCGGGCGTGCCGGGTTCTACCGTCTGCGCGCTCTCCATGATCGGCTGCCCGGTGCCGTCACGCTGCGCGAGGAGGACCTGCGGGCTGCCCGCCAGCAGGTCCTGCCAGTGGCCTTCGACCCCGTACTGGCCGGTGCCGTCGCGATTCACGAAGCCGAGAAGCTGCGCGGCGAGGCTCGTGCCCGTCGCACCCCCGGCCTGGGGATAGACCCGGACCTCCTCGGGCTCCAGGTTGAGCTGCTGGAGCGAGCCGTCGGTCAGGCCGGCCCTGATCGCGCTCGACTGGATCGGCGTCAGGTCGTGGGCCAGGACCACGTACGCGCTCCCCCCGTCGAGCTGTGCCAGGAGCGCCGCGGCGGCAGCCGGCGCGAGGCCCAGGATCCCGGCGACCTTCGCGGCAACGCTCTCGCGCAACGTCGCGGTGTCGGCATCGGTCGCGCCGGTCATCTGGGCGGGGTAGGCACTCAGGAGGTCGCGCTCGACGGACGTGGCGAGCACCACCGTCCCGCTCCGGTCGTAGATCGTCCCGCGCACCGGCGGGACCTCGATGCGCGCCGTCACCTGCTCGCGGGCACGCGCCACCAGGTCGTCGTGGCGCAGCACCTGCCAGTAGCCGAGCCGGGCGATGCACGCGACGCCGAAGCAGGCCAGCAGCGCCAGCACGACCAGGGTCCGCGGGCGGCTGTCGGTCCGGCCGGGCATCAGGCGGGCATCCTCGTGGTCGGTCGATTGGTCCGGGGTGCCCGCGGGCTAGCGCGCGGGCACCACGAGCGGGTCGACGAGCTGGCCGAGCCCGGCGTCCAGGGCCTGCTGCCGAATCGCCGGCTCGCTGCCGAGACGGGACAGGTTCGCGATCAGGTCGCGCTCGTTCGACTGGAGCGCCGCCCGCGCGGCCATCAGGCGATCGAGGTCGAAGTCGGTCGCCGAGACCCGGACCGTCTGGGACAGCGAGAAGAGCCCGAGCAGGAAGACGACCACGATCCCGACCACCAGCAGGCCCACCCGGCCCTGGCGGCGACGCGACCGGACCGCGGTGGCGCCCCGCAGGCTCCGACGCGGCAGGTCCGTGGCCCGCTCCGATCGGACGGATCCGCGCCGGGCGACGGGCGTCTCGTCCCGGCGGCGCGGCGCCAGGGTTCCGGAGCGCGGTCGCGCCCCGGCGTAGCCCGCCATCAGTCCGCCCCGAGATAGGAGCTGCCGTAGGCCGGCAGGCCGAGCTCTCGGACGGCGACGTCCATCCCGATGAACGGCTCCGACGTCAGCTCGTGCAGCTGGTCGAGGGCCGACCAGGTCCGGTCGCGGCGCTCGCGAACCTCGTGCTCCCGGCGCCCGTATGACCTGCGGCGCTGGGACTGGTGGCGTTTGCTCATCGGTGCGAACCCTCCTTCGCGTCGACGTCCGGACGGCTCATGCGGCGAGCCGTTCCGCGGTACGGAGTCGGGCGCTCCGGGCGCGGGGATTCGCGGCGACCTCCGTCTCCGATGGCATCGCCGGCTGGGGGCCGACGGGTCGGAGGCGGGGGGCCCGGCCGCAGACACAGACCGGGAAGCTGGGCGGGCAGATGCAGCCGCGTCGCTCGGCGGCGACGAAGCGTTTGACGATGCGATCCTCGAGGGAGTGGTAGGCGAGCACGACGAGCCTGCCGCCCGGCCGGAGCAGGCCGACCGCGGCGCCCAGGGCAACCTCCAGCGCGTCGAGCTCGCCGTTGACGGCGATCCGCAGCGCCTGGAAGACACGGGTGGCGGGATGGATCCGGCCGGCCCGGCCGGGACGTCGCGGGACGACCCGCTCGACGAGCGAGGCGAACGCCTCGGCGGTCGCGACGGGGGCCGTGCTCCGCGCGCTGACCACGGCCTGGGCGATGCGCCGCGCGTGCGGTTCCTCGCCGTAGCGCCGGAAGATGTCGCCGAGCTCCGCCTCGTCCAGGTCCGCGAGCAGCTCCGCGGCCGGCCGGCCGACGCCCGGGTCGAAGCGCATGTCGAGCGGGCCGTCGGCGCGGAAGCTGAACCCGCGCTCCGGGTCGGCGAGCTGGAACGAGCTCAGGCCGAGGTCGAGCAGCACCCCGTCGACCGCCGGGAAGCCCGCCGCCGGCGCGACCGCCGCGAGATCGCGGAAGTTGGCCTGCCGCAGGACGAGCCGGTCGCCGAACCGGGCCAGCCGCTCCCCGGTGCGCGCGATCGCGGCCGGGTCCGCGTCGAGCCCCAGGACGCGGCCGTCCGGGCTGGCGGCCTCCAGGATCCGCTCGGTGTGCCCACCGCCGCCGACGGTTCCGTCGACATGAAGGCTGCCGGGGCGCGGGGCGAGCATCTGCATGACCTCCTCCGCGAGCACCGGCAGGTGCCCAAGCTCCATGTCTACCTCTCCGCCAACAGACGGATCCCGAGCGGATCCTGGAAGCGCATGTGATGTGCTAGATGCCGAGCCCGGCGAGGTGCTGGGCCAGGGCATCCGGCGCCTCGAGCGCCTTCCGGTAGTCGTCCCACCGGACCGGCGACCAGATCTCCGCGTGGTCGAGCGATCCGACGACCACCGCCTCGCCCTCCAGCCCGGCGGCCTCGCGGAGGTAGGCCGGCAGCACGAAGCGACCCTGCGCGTCGAACTCGATCTCGACGGCGCTCGCAAAGACGAACCGGCTGAACGCGCGCGCCCCGGCGTTCTCGATGGTCGGCAGCGCCGCCACCCGTCCCGCGAGGTGCTCCCAGCCGTCCCTGGGCCAGATCGCCAGGCACAGGTCCAGCCAGCGGGAGACGAACGCCCCCCCGGCGAGCTGGGCCCGGAACCTCGACGGCACGGCGAGGCGTGCCTTCGCGTCCACCGTGTGCCGGTACTCGCCGGTGAACACCAGCCCGGGCTCCTTCTGTGCGTGTCCGCTGCTCGCGGGCGGGCTGCCCACGGATCCAGCAGTGCGTGCCCGGTGGCCCCGGCGGCGGGCGCGTGCCCTGCGTCCGCCACCGAGATTCACCACTCGTCCCCACTTCGTGGGACCTGATGGGTATAGTACATCGCGATGGAGCCGCGTCAACGCCGTTCTCACCACCGGTTGGGCCTCCCGGGCCGGCCGATCGTCCCCCGCAGGAGCCGGCCGGCGGACCCGCCCGGGCAACGCGGGGCGCGCGGAGGTAGTACGAGTGTCTGATTGCGGATGGCGCACAGGCCGGTGTAGGCTCGGCCGCCGAGCCACGCCGTCGTCACCTCGAGAGGTCAGGACCCGCCGATGACAGCCCTGCCGCGAATCCCGGATCCGGCCATCGCGCCGCCTATCCGGGTCGAACCCGGAACCCGGGCGCACCCGATGGCGGCCGTGCGGATTCGCCGCTGCACTTTCCGGCGGCTGATCGCGGTGGACCGGGCGGGCGGACGCGTCTACGACGTGGACTGCCTCTACCCGGACCGAGCCGTCCCGCTTCCGCTGGGAGACCTGGACTCGGCGATGCCCATCTGCAACGCCTGCACGGCGTCGCACACCTTCCGGGCCGACGAGGACTGACGGACCGAACCGCGGCGAGGATGGGCTGAGGGCGCCAGCGAGGCGGCCTGTACGCCGGGTTCTGTACCGCGCCCGAAGGCACGGCGACGGTCATCCATCTGGGGCCGCCGGTTGCCCGGCGGCTCATGCGGCCGACCCGAGGGTCCACGGCGGCGCGCCGCTGCCCCGGCGAACCGGGACACGCCCTCCTACTTGGCCTTGCTCCGGGTAGAGCTTGCCGCGTTTCACCCCGCCGCCGGTTGCCCGGCGACGGACTCGTCTCTGTGGCGCTGGTCCTCGCCTCGCGGCGGACGGGCGTTACCCGCTACCCTGCGCCTGGGAGCCCGGACGTTCCTCACGCCGGCGGTTGCCCGCCGACGCGCGACCGTCCGGCCGCCTCGCTGGCCGCCGAAGTCTACCCCCCGGCACCGAAGCCGGCCGGCGGTCGCCGGGTGCACGGGACCCGTTCCCGTCCGCGCCGCCCGAAGACGCCCGCGCCGCTGCGCCGGCCGTCAGCGAAGCTCGATCTCGAGCCCGTCCCAGGCGACCTCGACGCCCGCCGGGAGGCGTGCCGCGAGCGCAGCGTGGCCCAGCTCGTGGTCCAGGTGGGTGAGGTAGGCGTGTCGCGGGCGGAGCGCCTCGATGACCGCGAGCGCCTCCTCGACGGTCTGGTGCGTCGGGTGCGGGAGGTCCCGCAGCGCCGAGATCACGAGCACGTCGAGATCCTGGAGGAGCGCCCGACCATCGGGGTCGATCCGCTGGACGTCGGAGCAGTAGGCGAAGCCCCCGCTGCGGAAGCCGGTGATCACCCGGTCGCCGTGGATCACCGGGACCGGGACGACACGCCGGCCGTACAGGAGGAACGGCCCGTCGATCGCAACCGGCCGAAGCTGCGGGAGGCCGAAGAAGCGGGCCTGATGCGGGCGGAACGCGTAGGCGAACCGGTCGACGATGACCGCGAGGTCCTCGGGCCGCGCGTGGACCGGCAGGTAGCCGCCCTGCAGCTCGTTGAAGCGACGCAGCTCGTCCAGCCCCCCGATCGCGTCCTGGTGCTCGTGGGTGAGGAGGACGGCGTCCAGCCGCCGAAGGCCGGCCGCGAGGGCCTGCCACTTGAAGTCCGGACCGCAGTCCACGAGGACGCGCCGGTCGCCGAAGGCGAGCAGCGCCGATGCCCGGTAGCGGTGGTCCCGCGGATCGGCCGAGGCGCAGACGGGGCAATCGCAGGCGATCCGCGGGATGCCCTGGCTCGTCCCGCTGCCCAGGATGCGGACCACGAGGCGGCCCGGCTCGGGTCCCGGATCGGCGGGGTCGAAGCCCGTCTCGAGCTCAACGGCGGGGCTGCCCGTGCCGCCGGCGCCGAGGTCCAGGTCGAGCTGGGCGGATGGTGGCTGCGGCCCCGCGGACGCCTCCGTCGGACGCCGGACCACGAGCGCGGGGCCGCCGGCGGCGACCCGGTCGAGGGCCTCGTTGGCCAGCGCATCCGCGGTCGCGTTCTCGCTGCGCGGGACGTGCCTGGCGCGCCAGCGGCGGAAGCGCCGCAACCCGCTGATCGCCTCGTCGTGGAGCGGCGCGAGCTTGGCGTCCTTCACCCGCCAGCGCCCCTGGAGCTGCTCCACGACGAGCTTGGAATCGAGCAGCAGGAGCAGGTCCTCCGCGCCGAGCTCGGCGGCGAGGTCGAGGGCGCGCACCACGGCCGTCCACTCGGCGACGTTGTTGGTCTGGTGGCCCAGCGCCTCGGAGATCGTGGCGATCGGCCGCGCATCGGGGCGCTCCGCGCCGGGCCCGTCCGCGTCGATCAGCGCCGCGCCCGCGGAGGCGGGGCCCGGGTTGCCGCGCGCCGCGCCGTCCGTCCGGATGATCAGCCGACGGGCGCCGCCGGCCGGCGGTCCGCTCAGACCGACCGCTCCACCACCGCCCGCGACACCTCGAGGATCGCGCGGGTGATGTTGATGCCACGGGGGCACGCGTCGACGCAGTTGAAGATCGTCCGGCAGCGCCAGACGCCGTCCTTGTCGGCCAGGATCTCCAGCCGCTCGTCTCCCGCATCGTCGCGCGTGTCGAAGATGAAGCGGTGGGCGTTCACGATCGCGGCGGGGCCGACGTACCCGGGCTGCGCCCAGAAGGACGGGCACGCGGTCGTGCAGGCGGCGCACAGGATGCACTTGGTCGTGTCGTCGTAGCGGGCGCGATCCGCCTGGCTCTGCAGCCGCTCGCGCTCGGGTGCCGGCGTGTCCGCGATCAGGAACGGCATCACGCTGCGGTACTTCGCGAAGAAGCGGTCCATGTCGACGACCAGGTCCTTCACGACCGGCAGGCCGGTGAGCGGCGCCACGGTGATCTTCCGGCCCAGCTGGTCCACCCGGATCTTGCAGGCCAGCCGGTTGCGTCCGTTGATGAGCATCGCGTCCGAGCCGCACACGCCGTGGGCGCAGGAGCGCCGGAAGGTGAGCGTGCCGTCCTGCTCCGCCTTCACGGCGGTCAGCAGGTTGAGGACGCGGTCCATCGGGTCCGCCTCGACGCGGTAGGACTCCCAGTGCGGCGCGGCGTCGCGCTCAGGATCGAAGCGGAGGATGCGGAGGTCGACCTGCATCACGCGACTCCCGGGCTCAATACGTTCGCGGCTTGGGCTCGAACCGGGTGATCGTCACCGGCTTGTATCGGAGCGAGGGCCCGGCCTCGCCGCGATACGCGAGCGTGTGGGCGAGGAAGTTGACGTCGTCGCGCTCCGGGTAGTCGTC
>JARLHH010000111.1 GCA_031292335.1 Candidatus Limnocylindrales bacterium
GCCATCGTCGACTTCCAGGCGCACTTCCGGGGCGCGCGGATGATCGTCATGCGGCGCAATTACCGGTCGCGGGCGCCGATCCTGGACGCGTCGTATCGCCTGATCCGGTTCAACGACCCAGACCGCCTCGAGGTCCAGCGCGGGATCGTCAAGCGCCTGGTCGCGCATCGGCGGGGGCGCAGCGCGGTGCCCGTCCGCCAGGCGGCGTTCGCGACCGGGACGGACGAGGCGGACTGGGTCGCCGGGGAGATCGAGCGCCGGACGCGCGCCGGGGCTCGGCCGCGAGACCACGCGGTGCTGATCCGGGCGAACGCCGACGCGGACGCGATCCTCCGCTCACTGAACGTGGCCGGCATTCCGTGGCGGTTCTCGGGCGTGTCGGGGCTCTACAGCCGCCCGGAGGTACGGCTGCTGCTCGCGTTCCTGCGGGCTATCGCGGACCCGCACAGCTCGGTGGACGTCTTCGCGCTCGCGGCGTCCGAGCTGTACGGCCTCGCCGGGGACGACCTTGCCGCCCTGACGAACCGGGCCCGCCGGACGAACCGGAGCCTCCGCGAGACGCTCGACGAGCTCGACCGCCAGCCGGGCCTCCTCCGCCTGCGTCCCGAGACTCGGACGTCGCTGGCCCTGCTCGTCGCGGACCTGGGTCGCTTCAGCGAGCTCGCGAACCGGCGCCCCGCCGGCGAGATCCTCTACGAGTTCCTGCGCTCCTCCGGTTCACTGCGTGCCATGGCGGAGGCCGGGACACCCGCGGCCGAAGAGGCGCTGGGCAACGTGGCACGGTTCTTCGAGATCATCCGGGCCCAGTCGAGCCTGCTCGCCGACGATCGGGCGGTCTTCCTGGCGCCGCACCTGCAGACGCTGATCGAGGCCGGCGACGATCCCGCGACGGCGGACCTCGACCCCGACGCCGACGCGGTTGCCGTGGTCACCGTCCACAAGGCGAAGGGGCTCGAGTGGCCGGTCGTCTACATGGTCGGCCTGGTCGACGGTCGTTTCCCTGCCCGCGGCCGGCGCGAGCAGCTCGGCGTGCCCGACGCGCTACTTCGGGGGGCGTTCCCGGCGGGCGATGCCCAGGTGCAGGAGGAACGTCGCCTGTTCTACGTGGGCATGACGCGTGCCCGCGACGAACTGGTGCTCAGCCACGCGCTCGACTATGGGGGCAAGCGCACGCGCCGCGTCTCGCCGTTCGTCCTCGAGGCGCTCGACCTGCCGGCGGGCGCCGCGCCGCCGACGACGCCGGCGAACGCGCTGGAGCGCCTGGGCGGCTTCGACGCGCCGGCGGTGGCCATGCCGGCCGCTCCAGCCGCGGCGGCGACGGCTTCGGGGGAGCCTCTCGTGCTCAGCTTCTACCAGGTCGACGCGTATCTGACGTGCCCGCTGCGCTACAAGTACGCGCACGTGCTGCGGGTCCCGACGGCCGCCCACCACGCGATCGTGTACGGGTCCGCGCTGCACCTCGCCGTGCAGGAGTTCCACAAGCGCCACGCGCGGGGCGTGCTGATGAGCGAGGCGGAGCTCATCGCGGTCTTCGAGCAGGCCTGGACCACCGAGGGCTTCGTCTCCCGCGAGCACGAAGAGGCTCGCCTCGAGTCCGGTCGCGAGGCGCTGCGGCGGTTCCGGCGGACGCAGCTGGAGCCGGGTGCCGTGATTCCCGCGTACGTGGAGCGCGATTTCGCCTTCCTGCTGGACGGCGACCGCATTCGCGGTCGAATGGATCGGGTCGACCTGATCCCAATTTCGGAGCCCGACGGGGACCGGGGGCCCGACCGGGCGGGCACGCTGACGACGGTCGCCGACGCCGCGGACGTGGTCGAGCCCGCCCTTCCCCTCCTGCACGAGCGCGTCGTGATCACCGACTACAAGAGCTCGGACGTCCGCGACCCGGCCAAGGCACGCGAGCGGGCACGCGAGTCGCTCCAGCTCACGATCTACGCCATGGCCTGGCAGGCGGAGACCGGCCGCCTGCCGGACGCGGTGGCGCTGCACTTCCTGGACTCGGGGCTGGTCGGGACGGCCGACGTCGACGCGGCCCGCGTGGAACGGGGCATTGCCGACATCCGCGAGGCGGCTGCCGGGATCCGGGCCGGCCGGTTCGGCGCCCGCCCGTCGTACGTGACCTGCTCGTGGTGTGCGTATCGCGCCATCTGCCCGTCCAGCGTGGCGCGCTAGACTCCGGACGTGGAGGCGCGGGACCGGCTGGCCAACCTCGGGACGTTCGGAGCGGCCGCCGTCGCGTGGGTGCTCGTGGGGTTCCTGGTCATGACGCGCGACCCGCGCGCCGACCCGGCCGCCGGCTTCGTGGGGGCTGCCCTGATGGGCCTCGCGGTGGGCCTCACCACGGTCCCGCTCTTCTGGCTCGCCACCTTCGGCCGGCACCGCCGGATCGCCTACCGCGGCGACTGGGTGCGCGCCGCGCGCCGCGGCCTGTGGGTGGGGCTCGTGATCGGGCTGTTCGTGGCCCTCCGCTTGCAGGAGATCCTGAGCCTGCCGATCGCCGTCTTCGTGATCGTGCTGGTCGTCTTTGCCGAGCTCACCCTGTCCATCGAGCGCTGAGCCGCCCACTCGCGTCCCGCCTGGAGGTCGTTCATGCCAGCCCCATCCGAGCTGAAGGCCCGCGCAACCGCCGCAGTGACGGCGAGCCGGCACGAGATCCTGGCGCTGTCGCACGCGATCCACGCCGATCCCGAGCCCGCGTTCGAGGAGCATCGCGCCGCGGTGCGCGTCGCGGAGGCGATCGCGGGTCATGGCTACGCCGTGGAGCATCCGGCCGGGCGCCTGCCGACCGCGGTCCGCGGCCGGCTCACCGGTGAGCTCGGCCCGGACGGTCCGCGGATCGGCATCCTGGCGGAATACGACGCGTTGCCCGGCCTCGGCCACGGCTGCGGCCACAACACGATGGCGGCCTCCGGCGTGGGCGCGGCGATCGCCCTCGCGGCCGTGCGCGACTCCTTCGCCGGAGAGGTGGTCTTCCTGGGCACCCCGGCCGAGGAACGGGGGAGCGGGAAGCAGTTCATGCTGGAGGACGGGCTCTTCGACGGGCTCGACGCGGCGCTCCTCTTCCATCCCGCCGACCGGGACATGGTCAACTGCGCGCTGCTCGCGAGCGAGGACGTGGACGTCGCCTTCGCGGGAAAGGCCGCGCACGCGGCCAGCGAGCCGTGGGAGGGCAGGAACGCGCTCGACGCGGTCGTGCTGCTGCTCCAGGCGATCGGGCTGTGGCGCCAGCAGCTGCCCCAGCACGCGCGGGTCCACGGGATCGTGATGGAGGGCGGAACCGCGGCCAACATCATCCCGGACCGGGCGACCGCCCGGTTCATGATCCGGAGCACCGACCAGGTGTACTTCGAGTCGATGCGCGAGCGTTTCCGGGCACTCGTCGCGGGGGCCGCCATGATGGCCGACGTGACGGGCGAGGTCATCTTCTCGGGCGGTTCGACCACGATGAAGGATAGCCGGACGCTGGCCGGGCTCTGGCGGGCCAACATGGAGGCGATGGGACGCGTCGACGAGGGGGTGGACCCAGAGCACATCGGGAGCTCGGACATGGGCAACGTGTCGCTCGTGCTCCCGACGATCCACCCGTCGCTCGCGATCTGCGACCATGGCGTGGCGTGGCACTCGGTCGAATCGCTCCAGGCGGCGGCGACGCCGCGGGCGGACGAGACGACGCTCCTGGCGGCCTCGCTGGTGGCCCGGACCGCGCTGGACCTGCTGGTCGATCCCGCGCTCGTGGCCACGGCCTGGGAGGAGTTCCGGGGCGCTCCCGGCCGGGGGAGCCTCGGATGACCGACGCAATCGATCCTGCCGGCGCGGTGCCGTTCGCCCGCCCCGGGACGCATCGCCCATGACGCGCGCGACGGGGGAGCCCGGGCCCGAGGCGCTCGCCGATGCGCTCGCGCGCATGTACGACCTGGACCTGCTGGACGATCCCGGGGATCTCGACCTCTGGCTCGTCCTCGCCGAGAAGACCGGTGGCCCGATCCTGGAGCTGATGTGCGGGACCGGCCGCATCTCGGTCCCGCTCGCGGAGGCCGGCTTCGCGGTCACCGGCGTCGACCTCGACCCGGCCATGCTCGACCGGGCGGCGGCCCGCGCGGCTGCCTCGGACGAGGCCGTCCGGCCACGGCTCGACCTCGTGCTTGCCGACGTCGTGGGACTGGAGCTGCCGGGCGCCGGCACCTACCGGCTGGCGTTCGTCGCTCTCAACTCGATGCTCCTCCTTCGCACCCGCGAGGCCCAGCAGGCCGCCTGGCGGGCGATGGCGAGCCACCTCGCCCCCGGCGGGCTGGCCGCCATTGACGTCTGGCTTCCCGACGCCGCGGACCTCGCCCGCTACGACGGCCGCCTCCACCACGAGTACCTGCGGCGCGACCCGATGGTTGGCGGCTGGGTCTCCAAGACGGCGGCCGCCCAGTTCGACGCCGCCACGGGCACGGTGGCCCTCACGACCTTCTTCGACGAAGGCGACCCAGGTCAGCCGCCCGTCCGCTGGTTCCGCCGGGACGTCGTCCGGCTGACCTCGGCCGATGAGCAGCGGGTCCTGGCGGAGTCGGCGGGGCTCCGGGTGGAGCTCGTCGCCGGCGGCTATGACCTGGAGACGCTCGGGCCGCACGACGAGCGTCTCATCCTGCTCGCCCGGAGGCCCGGCACCGCCACCTGAGTCTGCTATCGTCGCCGTGATGTCGTCGCCCGCCAGCCAGATCCGCCTTCTCCTCGTGGAGGACGTGCCGCAGGTCGCGCAGTACGTCCGCGGCCTCCTCGACGCCCAGCAGTCCATCAAGCTCGTCGACGTCGTCGCGGATGGCGGCCGGGTGGCCTCGCAGGTCCAGCAGCTGCGGCCGGACGTGGTGATCGTCGACTGGCTGCTCCAGGGCCGGACCAAGGCCCGCCGCGTGGTCGAGCTCGTTCGCGAGGTCGGACCGGGGATCCCCCTCGTGGTGCTCACGGTTCCGCAGAGCCCGGTCGAGCCGAACGCAGCCGCCGGGATCGCCGGCGTTCTCGCGATGCCGTTCTCGGGCTTCGAGCTGGTCAACGTCATCAACGCGGCGCACCAGAAGGCCTCGTCCGTCGAGACGGCGGGCCGTTCGTCGGTGGTCGCGGTGTACGCGCCGAAGGGAGGCGTGGGCAGGACGACGCTCGCCTTCAACCTGGCGGTCGCGCTGGCCAGCCAGGGCCGGAAGACCTGCCTGGTGGACGCGTGCTTCCAGTTCGGCGATCTCCGCTCGCTCCTCAAGGTGCCCGCGGACGCCCCGTCCATCCTGGATCTGCCGACCGACCGGATCGGCGAGGCGGATCTCGCGGACGTGCTGTGGCGCGATCCCTCCCGCATCGACATCCTGCTCGCGCCATCCCGCGTGGAGCTCGCCGAGATGATCAGCGCCCGTGACGTCGAGAAGGTCCTGTCCCTGTTGCGTCGCGTCTACGAGGCAGTCGTGATCGACCTGCCGGCGACCCTCGGCGACGTGACGCTCGCGATCCTGGACGCGGCCGACACGATCCTCGAGATCGTCACGTACGACTCCACGACGCTGCGCAACACGCAGGCCGTCTCCGACGCGTTCCGGGCGATCGGCTACGCGGCCGCCAAGCTTCGCTACGTGCTCATGCGGGCGGATTCGGCGGGCGGGATCAAGGCCGAGGACCTGGCCCGTGTCCTCGGTCGGGCGCCGGAGCACTCGATCGTGTCCGACGGCCCGCTCGTGGTCCAGGCCAACAACGAGGGCGTGCCGTTCGTGCTCGCGAACCCGGATGCCCAGGTGAGCCGCGACGTCGTGGCGGTCGCCGCGGCGATCCTGAAGGCGCCGGCCCTGGCGGCCGTTCGGCGCTGAGCCGATGGCCGATCCGCGTCCGATCGGCGTCTTCGATTCCGGCGTCGGCGGGCTGACCGTGCTCCGCGAGATCGTCCGCCGGACGCCCCAGGAAAGCCTGACCTACCTGGGGGACAACGCGCGGGCGCCGTACGGGACGCGCCCGGATGAGGAGGTGCGCCGCTTCTCGATCGAGTGCCTCGACCGCCTCGTGAATGCCGACGTCAAGGCGCTCGTGGTGGCCTGCAACACGTCCACCGCGGTCGCCCTCGGCGAGTACCGGCGCCGCTACGACATCCCCGTCCTGGGCGTCATCCGGCCGGGGGCGCAGGCGGCCGCGCTCGCCACGCGGACTCGCCGGGTGGGCGTGATCGCAACGCCGGCCACGATCCGTTCGCACGCCTACTTCGACGCGATCAAGGAGGAGAACCCCGCGGTCGAGGTGTACGAGCATGCCACCCCGTCGCTCGTGCCGCTCGTGGAGGCGGGCGTGCTGGCCGGCAGCGAGGCCGTGCGGGCCGTCGCGGAGGCGCTGGGGCCGTTGCTCGGACGCCGCGACGGCAAGGGCGAGTTCATCCACCCGCTGCCCGCGTCGGCGAAGATCGACACGCTGCTGCTCGGGTGCACGCACTACCCGCTCCTGCGGCCGATCATCCAGGCCGCGGCAGGGGAGGGGGTCGCGATCGTCGACAGCGCGACGGCGACCGCCGGGGCGCTGGCGGAGCTGCTCTCCGTCAACGGCCTGGAGGCGCCGGGCACGTCGCGCGGCACCGCGGCCGATGCGGGTCACGCCGGGCACGACGCGCCGGCCGAGCGAGCCGCACCGCCGATCCGCCGCCTGCTCACGACGGGCGACCTCCGCGCGTTCCAGGTGCTGGTCAGCCGCCTGTTCGGTGACACCTTTCCCTCTGCCGAGTCGATCGCGGTCGGCGCGGGCGTCGCCTGAGGTCCAGCGAGATGGCTGCCCGACGTCCAGGGACACGCGGCTCCGAAGCCAGGCCGGCCGGCGGCGTCTGGCAGGCAGGTTTCCTCGTGGGTGCGGCGGTGGGCGCGGCCGTGACGGTGCTGGCCCGGCGCGCCGAGGCCGAGGCGCGCACGGGCCTGGTGGACTGGCGGGCAGTCGGACGACTTGCCGAGGCCCGGCTGCGGCGCGCGCCGGGCCGCCTGTCGGTCCCGGAGATCGCCGCGACCGAGCCGGCCTACCGGGCCGCGATGGCACGCGTCGTTCCGGCGCTCGAGGCCGCGCTCGGCGTTCCCCTGCCCGGGATCGTGGACCGGGTCGCGGTGGTCGACCGAGCCGGCTGGGTGCAGGCGAACCTGGTCACGTTCGCGGGCCTCTTCGGCAGGCTCGAGGGCGAGCTGCTCGACCAGCTGGTGCCGCGGGGCGCCGGCCTCGCCAAGGCCTCCATGGCGCTCGCGAACCGCTGGGTCACCACGCGCCAGCTGGGGTTCCTGCTCGGATTCATGGGGCAGCGGGTTCTCGGCCAGTACGACCTGGCACTCCTCTCGGCGGAGGCCGAGCCGGGCCAGCTGCTCTTCGTGGAGGAGAGCATCCGCGCGACGGCCGCCGCGCTGGGCGTCGACGCCGCGCCATTCCGGACCTGGATCGCGCTCCACGAGACGACCCATGCGTTCGAGTTCGAGGCCCACCCGTGGCTCCGTCCCTACCTGGCCGGACGCCTGGAGCGCCAGCTGACCGCCTTCTCCCGCAACACGTCGTCGCTCGGCGGCGACGCCGCCCGGGCGGTCGGGCGCGCCCTGCGTGGCGGTGACGGTCACTGGCTGGAGCGGCTCATGTCCGACGAGCAGCGGGCGCTCTTCCGCGAGACGCAGGCGATCATGAGCCTGCTGGAGGGGTTCGGGGACCACGTCATGGATTCGGTCGGCAGGGACCTCGTCCCGGGCGTCGAGACGATCTCGGCCCGGTTTCACGCCCGGCGTGCCGCGCGGACGCCGATGGAGCGCGCGATCCTGCGCATCACCGGCCTCGACCTGAAGATGGAGCAGTACGCGCGCGGCGAGCGGTTCGTCGCGGGCATCGAACGGATCGGCGGCTCGCCGGCCCTTTCGCGGCTGTGGGAGGGACCGGAGACGCTGCCACGTGACGAAGAGCTCGATCACCCCGAGCGCTGGTGCCGGCGCGTCCTGGGGAGGGCGGCGTGACCGGCGGGCCCCGGGCCGGCAGCCGGGGCCCCGGGAGCGGGCAGGCCGGAGC
>JARLHH010000112.1 GCA_031292335.1 Candidatus Limnocylindrales bacterium
CAGGTCGGTTCGCCATCCCCGCTCCGCCGCTGGGCCCGCCGACGGCCCATCTCGGCGAGTCGATCATCGCCTGGGCGCTGGACGTCCGCTGGGATGTCCCCCACGGCCACGACCACTTCGTGGCGACGCACCTGCCGCTCGACCAGCACCCGGACCTGCTGCGGGCGGGTGTCGGGAAGCAGGGCGGCGTCAGCCTTCTCCAGGGCGTCCCGGTCGGTGACGCCATGATCAGCGTGACCTCGCCGCTGCCGGTGCCAGCCGGCACGGAGATGACAGTCTCCGTCCGCTGGCCGTCCGCCCCTGGCGGACAGAAGGGCCGGGTCGAGCTGCACCGGCGGACGAACGCGCCGAACGGCGCGGAGGGAATCATCGCGTCGGCCCCGATCGATCCGGCGATGCTCGCCGGCGGAGTCGACGTCTCGCTCGCGGTCCCGGCCGGTTCGGCGCCGTCGTTCGACGGGGCCGGCCTCGAGATCGACTACGTGATTCGCGTGCTCGTGGACCGGCGCTTCCGGACCGACGCGGCGATCGAGCGGCCGGTCGGCATCGTGTGACGGGCGCACCCGGGGACTACCCGTCGATCGCGGCGTTCAGGTTCCGGATCAGGTTCAGGCCCGCGTCGACCTCCTCGCGCGCGGCGTACGGCCCGGGCATCAGGAAGCAGGGGCGGGCGGCCAGCGCCAGGCCCTCGACGCGGCCCCACGGCTCCGGGACGCGGCGGCCGGCGCAGGCTTCGGCGCCGCGCTTGTAGACGAACACGACGGCCGCCGGGCGCCAGATCGCGACCTTCTGGAAGAGCGGACCGACACCCGCCCGGAGCTCCGTCTCGGTCGCGGTGTCGCGCGGTGTCGGGAGCTTCAGCAGGTCGGTGATGCCGTGGCCGGCCGCCACGAGCGCATCGTCGGCGCAGCCCAGGTCCGTGGCGGGCGGCAGGACCTGCGCCCGCACGAGACGGCGCCAGAACGCGCGGCCCAGGCGGCCACAATGGTAATGGCCGGCCTCCACGCTCACCGGTGACGGGTTCAGCCCGACGAACAGCAGCCGTCCCGGCTCGGGCGGGAGGTCCGCCAGCGTTTCGACTGGCAGGCCGTCGAGAATGAGCGTGATCCGGTGGCCCTCGGTTCGGTCGCGCATTGGAGAGAGGGTACGGGATGGGCCGCCGGATCGGGGCAGCGATGTTCGGGCCGCGCCCTTTGGGGGGAGCGGCCGCGTCCCGCGCCCCGCGCCCGAGCTGGCGCCCTACACCCTACGTCGTGTCACCCACGAACCGGAGTAGCACGAGGGCGGGCATTGACACGCAGGACGGCTCGCGCGGCCTGACTCGGCTCTGCCGGCGCAGGCCCTCGTCACCCCGTGCCAGCGTGCCAGGCGGGGTCGCTGTATCGATCGCGGAGGAGGCGCTCAACGGCCTCGCGCTCTGCAGGCGACAGCGTGGCACGGGCCGCGGATGCCGCGCCGAAGGCGGCCAGCACGGCCGCTTCCAGGCTCGCCGGCGCGGGGGCCGCCCCCAGCTCGCGCGCGACGGAGGTCACCGCGACGCGGCGGCTCCGGGTTCGCTCCCAGCGGGGATCCCCGGGCGCGCCCGGCCCGTTGCAGACACGGGCCAGCGCGTCGAGGTCGGCGTCGACGAGGAGCGTCGCGTGGACGAGCAGCGCCCGCCCGCCGATCCAGGCGGCGACGCCGGACAGCTTGCCGCCCGGCGCCACGATGTCGCGCTCGGTCAGCTCGGCGGCCACGCCGAGGGAGCCAACCGCGTCGGCAAGCGGGGCCAGCACCAGCCGGTAGAGTCCCGGAAGGCGCCGCAGCGATGGAACGGCGTCGAGGACGGCATCCTCCGGTCGGAAGACGACCGACACGTTGAGATTGCCCGGATCGTGCCAGACGGTCCCGCCGCCGGTGAACCGTCGCAGCACGGGCGCACCCATCGCCGCGGCGACCCCGATGTCGACCTCGGCGGCCGCGAGCTGGAAGCGCCCGACGACGGCGCACGGCGCGTCGCGCCAGAGCCGGAGGACCGGCGCAGGCGCCGCCGCGTCGGCCGCGACGTGACGCGCGATCGCCTCCTCCCGCGCGAGGTTGGTCCGCGGGTCGCGCTCCCCGTCGTCGGGAAGGTAGCGCCACGCGGTGCGGACGGCCGAAGGCGACGCGGCCAGGCTAGTCCTCCGCGGCCGCGCCGAGGACGTCCACGGAGCCCACTGAGCCCGCCGAGCCAACGGAGCCCGCAGAGTTTGCCTGCGGGGCTTCACCCGAGCAGTCGAGCGTGGCCGTGTACGGGTCGATCGCCCGCTGGGCTGCCTGATGCTCGGCGATCCACGAGCGCCACTCGGCCCGGACGGCGGCAGTGAACGCCGCGGTGGTCCGGTGCGCCACGGTCACCGTGAGCGCGCTCAGCCGGGACCGCAGCTCCGATTCCCAGTCGGACGCGATCCCCTCGTGGCGTGCCTCGTGGGCGCGCAGATCGCCGGTCATCGCGGACCAGGCGCCTGCCATCGCCGGGTTCGTCGGTGCCCAGGCTGGCATGTCGACGTGCACCGTCGACGTGACCGTCGGGTTCGCGACCGTCGCGGTGATCACCCCGTCGGCCTCGCTGAACGACGGGTCGCCGCCCCACGAGAACGAGACGTCCGTCCGCGCCCAGCCGCTGTCCGCGCGATACGGGCTGTGCGCGTTCATGTAGGTGACGACCCGCTCGCAATCGGATGTCGCGCGGGGCAGCGTGACCGCCCAGCGCTGGACCGGCAGCGCGCCGCCGGGGGAGATGAGGCGCTGGAGCGCGGCGTTGCCGTGGCGGCGCTGGACGGCGTCCGCGAGCCGTTCGCGCGTCCCGGCGTCCGCGCCCGCCATGAGAGCCCGGAGCGTGGCCGGGTTCGTCGCAACGTCGAAGGCCGGCAGGCAGGCGGATGCCGACCGCCCATCAACGCGCTGTCGCGCGGGCTGGCGCCGGTCCGCTCGGGCGAGGGCTGCTCCCATGGCGCCTACCGTACCCCGGCCGCGCAAGGGTGCTTCCCGCGTGCGCCCACTGACCCGCGGAGTTTCATCAGTCCTTCCGGCCCCGCTTCAGCTCGGCGATGTCGAAGGCGGCGGTGGCCGACGACCAGTTCGGGGAGACCTCCACCCGCGTCGCCAGGACCAGCCGGGTGAACCCCGAGACCGCGAACAGGAGCGCGAACGCGGGGTAGCCAAGCGGCAGGATCGCGAGCAGCAGGCCCGACGTCGTCTGACCGACCGTGAGGCCGGCTGCGCTGCCCGCCACGAACGCCCCCTGCGCGCCGATGAGGTCCACGCCCCGGGTGAGGCGGAGGAGCCGCTCGTTGGCGGCCAGTGTGGCGGCGGAGGCACCCGCCGACGCCATGGCGGCCACGACGAAGAGAACCAGCCAGGCGACCGGGTTCCCCGGGAACGCGAAGAGGCCGATGACCATCGAGCCGCCGCGCAGGATGAAGGAGAGACGCAGCGTGCGCGAGGCGGAGCCGCGGTTCAGCCAGCCGCCGACGACGGTCGCCGATGCGAGCGCGGCCGCGGACGAGATCGCCGAGAGCAGGATGGCGAAGCTGGCCGGGAGCCCCAGGACGCTGATGCTGTAGATCGACAGGTAGGGGCCCATGCCCGCCCCGAATGCCGCGATCGCGACTGCCCGGATGAACCGGTTCGTCTCCGGGCTGCGGGGCGGTGCCTGGCCTCGGGGCGCGACGCGAACGCGTCCTGGGTGCTGCAGGCTTCGCAGAACCGCCAGCTCCGCGATCCCGAAGAATCCCGCGATCGCGAAGATCACGGCGTAGACCAGCAGCCCGATCGCGCCCAGGCCGGCCTGCACGAGGAGCGCAACGGGCAGGAGCAGCACGGCGCCCAGCCCCTGGGTGATCCCCATCACGCGGGGCGCGACGAAGCGCCGGTCGCCCTCCGCGAGGATGGCGCCGTACCAGGCCAGGAGGTTGGCGCCACCGATGGCGGAGGCGGCCCCGGCGATGCTCATCACGGCCGCGATCGCCATGATGGCGACGGTGGTCGGGATGACATGGAGCTGCTGGAGGAGCACCACGCCGGCCAGCACGAAGCCGCGCGTCTCGCCCAGCGCGAGGATGCCGAGCGTTACCCGGCGCAGGTTCCCGTCGGTGCGACGAAGGAGCGACGGGACGAGCAGCTGGGCCGAGCTGAACGCGTACGGGAGGACGCCGATGATCGTGGCCGCGGCGACCGGGGTTCCCAGCGCGAGCAGGAGCGGGATCGTGAGGCCGTCCCCGGCCAGCGCGAAGACGGCAGCCGCGGTCGCCCCGATCCCGTGGAACGTCCTAAAGCGCCGATCGCCGAACGTTCGCCACTCGTCCACCGAGGTCCGCGCGCCGGCCGGAACGCCGAGCCGGCCGAATGTCGGCATCCGCCGCCGCCCGATGCGTTCACGGAGCTTGGGGGTCCGGGCGCCGGGGTCGGGGCGGCGCGGTTCCCCGGGAGTGTCTTGGGGCACCGGGCTATGGTAGCCGGGCCGCGGCAGGCTCCCGCCCCCGTCAGGCTCCCGCCCGCGACGGGGCCGCGACCGTCGATCAGTCGATCGTGATCGTGAGCCCGCTGTCGTCCTCGTCCCGGATGTCCACGATGGGGCCGCGAAGGCCGGTCCTGAGGGCCTCGCGCACGCGGTCCGCGTAGCCGGTCGGGATGCCCGGCAGCGAGCTCGCCAGCCCCGCGAGGGCGCCCGGCACCTGGAGATCGACGACGACACGCCCGTTCTCACGGACCTGGACGCGGATCCGCGAAGGCGCACCGGTGGTGGATTTCCGGCCCGGGCCCGAGTCCGCGGAGCCTGCCCGGGCGCCCCCGGCTGGTGCACCGCTCGTGCCGGGCTCGCGCGCCGGTCGTTCATGGGCGGCGAGCGCGTCGAGGATCGGGGCCGCCTCGGCGGGCGTCAGACGGCCCTCGGCGACCAGGCGAAGGACATCGCCGACCGGGTCAGCCACCGTGGTCGATCGTCGCGCCGAGCCGGCGCTCCGCCTCGGTGACGTCGATCTCGCCCCGTGCCAGCGCCTCGAGGACGGCGAGCGTCGCGGCCGGGTCCTCGGCAGGTTGCTCGGCCGGCTTGCCCACGACCTCGCTCGTCGGCGCGCCAGGGGCCGGCGGAAGCGGCGGGCCGGGCGCGACCGGGGGAACGGGTGCGCGCGGCGGGAGGCCGCTGGGCGGCGACGCCTGGACCGGGACCCGATGGGCTCGGTCACGGCCGGCCCGGACCTCGATGTCCCCGGAGAGCGTCCGGACGGCGAGCCGGGCGGCCCCGTTGCCGATGACGAGCGGATCTCGCCGGCTCGTGTGCTCGCGGAGGTCCGGATGATCGCGGGCCACATCCCCCGAGACAGTCCGGACGTCGATCGTGACGCCACCCTCGACCGCGAGCTCCACGTCGCCCGACGTGGTGGTCACGACATGGTCGCCACCCGGCGCGAAGGCGCTGGCGATCTCCACGTCTCCGCTCACCGTGGTGACGCTGGTCCGATCCATCCGGGGTGCGTCGATCTCGACGTCGCCACTGACGGTTCTCGCCGTGCACGAGACCGGCGATTCGGCGACGGCCCTGAGGTTGCCCGACGCCGCCTCGATGCGGAGGTCGCCCCCGCCACCGCGGAGGGAGATGTCTCCGCTGACGGTGCGGATCGCGACGGCGCCGCTCACGTCGCGCACGCTCACGTCCCCGGTGCTGGCGCTGATCTCGAGCCTGGCATCGCGCGGGATCTCCAGCTCGACGGTGCCGCCGCCCACCTCGAGCCCGAAGCCGTGACCGCCCAGCCGGAAGCCGAACACGCGACCACGGACCGGATGCACGAGGCGGACCGCGTACCGGCCGGGACCGGTCGCGACCTCGATCTCGGGATGATCCGTCGTGGGGGCGACGAGGCGCACCGTGGTGCCGTCCACCCCGCGCACCCTGACGTCGTCCGCCTCGACGGCGACGACGACGGACCCGGCGGGACCGATGTCGTGGACGCGGACCACGGATTCCGCGGGTGCGGGTTGACCAGCCATCGTCAGCCTCCCAGCGTGCGAAGCTCAGCCGCGGCCGAGACGGCGTCGATGTCGCCCCGCGCGAGGCGCTCCAGGACGCCGCGCCGGGCCGCGGCCACGTCCTGGGCAGCCATGGCGTCGCCCGCCGAATCGCGCGGGGTGCTCTCGGGCGGCAGGTCCTCGACCGCGGCATCGTCGCCGAGCCCGAGCGCGCGGAGGAGTGCCTCGACGCGGGCCCGGACCGTGGGGTAGGAGAGGCCGAGCTCCCGCTCCATCTCCTTGAGGTTCCCCTTGGAGCGCAGGAAGCTCTCCAGCAGGGCGAACTGCTCGCGTGAGAGCCGGGCGAACCGTCCAACGTTGAAGTCGCCCTCGAGCGTCGTCGCGCACGATCGGCAGTGGAGCCGCGTGACAGCGAGCTCCCCGCCGCAGATGGGGCACGTCGCGATCGCGTCGTGGGGCATCAGGAGCGGTCCTTCTTCGCGCGGGTGGCCGGGCGGACGCAGCCGTCAACGCGGCGTCGCTCGGCGGCCGTGGTCCGGGCAGCCAGATCACGCCGAATCTCGCTGGCGCCCAGACGGGGGAAGAGGATCCGGTAGTCGTACATGGTGGGCCTCCTCGTGGGCTTTCGGTGTTCGTCGGACGCATCTTGCAGTAAGTACTCCCATATGTCAAGCATGATTCATACTTTTGTATCCGCGCGTTTCTATTCATGAAGTCTTGACGCGCAGAGGCCGAAGCATTGGACTCTGTTGCGCGAGCCTCGCGGGGCGCTACGATCCCGCCATGCGCATGAACCACCTGGCAGGCGAGACGAGCCCGTACCTGCTCCAGCACCTGCACAACCCGGTGGACTGGCATCCGTGGGGTGCGGAGGCGCTGGAGCGGGCGCGCGCCGAGGACCACCCGATCTTCCTGTCGGTCGGGTACGCCGCCTGCCACTGGTGCCACGTGATGGAGCGCGAGTCCTTCGAGGACGCGGCGACGGCGGCCTATCTCAACGCGAACTTCGTGAGCATCAAGGTGGACCGCGAGGAGCGGCCGGACATCGATGCGATCTACATGCGCGCCGTCCAGGCCCTGACCGGGTCCGGCGGTTGGCCGATGACCGTCTTCCTGACCCCCGACGGTCGCCCCTTCTATGGCGGCACGTACTACCCGAACACCCGGCGTCACGGGCTGCCGTCCTTCCGCGACGTGCTGGAAGGGGTCTCGGCAGCGTGGCACGAGCGGCGTGCCGACGTCGAGAGCGCGGCGACGGGTCTGGCGTCGTCGCTCGCGCCGACCGCGCGCCTCGCCGACGGCGCCGCGCCCGCCGGGACCGACATCCTCGATGCGGCTGTCTCCGCGCTGGAGTCGGGTTTCGACGTCGTGGATGCGGGATGGGGCGGCCCGATGAAGTTCCCCCAGCCGATGGCCCTGGAGTTCCTGCTCCGCCGCGCGGCGTCCGGCGACGCCCGCGCGCTGCCGCTGGTCCGTCGAACCCTGGACCGGATGGCGGCCGGGGGGATTCACGACCAGCTGGGTGGCGGGTTCAGCCGCTATGCCACGGAGCCCACCTGGCTGGTGCCCCACTTCGAGAAGATGCTCTCCGACAACGGCCTGCTGGCGCGCACCTATCTCCATGCCTGGCAGCTGACCCGCAATCGGGCGGACCTGGAGGTGGCCCGCTCCACGCTCGACTTCGTGGCGCGCGAGATGACCCTGCCCGACGGCGTCTTCGCGGCGAGCCTCGATGCGGACACGGACGGCGAGGAGGGTGCGACCTACACCTGGACGTCCGGCGAGATCCGCGATGCGCTGGTTGCGGCCGGCCGCGAGGTGGATGTCGAGCTGTTCGGCGCCGCGTTCGACGTGACCGCCGCGGGGAACTGGGAGGGTCGCACGATCCTCCGGCGCGCCGTGCCGGACGCGGAGCTGGCGGCTCGGACGGGCGTTCCCGAGGACGAGGTTCGGTCGCGCCTCGCCGAGGACTGTCGGGCGCTCCTGGCGGCCCGGGTCCGGCGGCCGCAGCCCGCCCGCGACGACAAGGCCCTCGCTGGCTGGAACGGGCTGATGCTGGCCGCCTATGCCGATGCTGCGGCGATCCTCGCGCATCAGCCGGATGCGCTGCTGGCATGGGCGGGGCACCGCTACCGGGCGATCGCCGAACGGGCCGCGGAGCGGCTGCTGGGCGTGCTGGTCGACGAGCGCGGTCGACTCCGGCGATCCTGGAAGGACGGCCAGGCACGTCACGCGGGCACGCTCGAGGATCACGCCTGCCTGGCCGACGGACTGCTGGCGCTCCACGAGGCGACGGCGAACGAGCGCTGGTTCACGGCGGCACGGGACCTGGCGGAGACGATCCTTGCCCACTTCACCCACCCGGAAGGCGGGTTCTTCGACACGGCCGATGACGCCGAGCGGCTGGTCGCGCGGCCGTGTTCGCTGGAGGACAACGCCCTGCCGTCGGGGAATGCGATGGCGGCCCTCGTGCTCCTCCGGCTGGAAGCGCTCACCGGCGAGGGGCGGTACGCGGACGCGGCCGAGGGCGCCCTGCAACTGGTCGGGACCGCGCCGGTGCGCTACCCGACGGCGTTCGCCCAATGGCTCCAGGTGCTGGACTGGCGCGCCGGACCCGTCGACGAGATCGCGCTCGTCGGCGAGCCGTTCGACCCGCGGCTCGGCGCGCTCCTCGACGTGGCGCGGGCCGGCTTCCGCCCGCGCCAGGTGGTCGCCGTTGCTCCAAACCCGGCGACGAGCGCGGTGCCGCTGATGCAGGCGCGCTTCGCGCTTCGTGGCCAGCCCACGGCGTTCGTCTGCAGGGGCTTTGCCTGCCGGCAGCCGGTCACGGAGCCGGAGGCACTGGCGGCGCTGCTCGCGGGCTGATCGGCCGCGAGTCCGCGGGTCGGCCCGGAGGCCGGCGGGCTGCCCAGGAGTTGGCCGGGTCAGACGCCCGTGGCTTCCCGGGCCGTCGCGGGCGTGCCCTGGTGGTAGCGGAGCCGCCATCGATCTCCGCGCCGGACCCAGACGGAGGTCCGCCAGGCCGGCGCCCGGTCGCCCGGACCGCCCCGGACGCTCCGGTACGTGACCAGCACGACGGTGTGGCTCAACGGCGTCGCATCAAAGGTGTCGATCACCACGTCCGTCGGTGATGCATCGGCGAGCAGGGCGACGACGGCTGCCCGGTCCCAGCGCCGCCCGCTCGCGCCGACCTCCTCGAACTCGTCGTCGAGGAGATCGGCCAGTCCGCCGGGGACCGCCGAGGCGTCGCGTCGAGCGAGCGCGAGCTCGAAGGCGAGAAGCTGCCCTGCCAGGCTGCTCAGGGCTTCGGGGTCCCGGCCGTGTCGTCCTCGCCGTCGGCAGGGCGCCGGAGCCCGCCGGCCTCCCTGCGGGCGGCCCTCACGCCGCGCCCAAGGGCCTCGCCCCACTTCGGGAGGGTCTTGGGCCCGCGCCAGACCAGCACGATCGCGAGGACGACGAGGAGGACGACTGCGGTGTCAAGGCCGAACATGCCCGCATCGTAGACGAGACGCGTGGCGGAGTCGACGCGCTGACGCGGCAGCTCCGGCTCGTGGCGCCGGAGCGCCGCCCCGATGCCGGCCCGCCGCGCCCGATTCCGTCGTCGACGACCGCCCTGCGGCGCGCGCGCTGACCCGCGGCCGCCGTGGGCGTACCCTCGTGCCAGCCGGCCCGGCACCGCCCGCGGCCGCGCCGAAGGAGGCCGACGTGGGCATGCGCGTACCGGACCTGGGGTCGCTCCTCGCCGAGGTGCAGCAGCGGCGGATGGCGCTCGATGCGACCGGCTCGTACTTCGTGACCGACATCGACGCGCCGCACGCGGAGGACTTCGCGAAGTCCCTCCTGCTCATGAGCATTCCTCGGCGCGGGCAGCGGGATCAGCCGATCTCGATCTACATCAACTCGGGCGGCGGCTCCGTCGGCGACGGGCTGGCGATGATGGAGATGATCAACCGGATGCGACGTCGCTTCGACGTCCGGATCGACACCGCCGTGCTTGGTTACGCGTACTCGATGGGCGCCATCGTCAGCCAGGCCGGCGACCATCGTTCCATGGGCCGGTTCGGGACCCTGATGCTGCATTCCACGCAGTGGATCCTCTCCGGCGAGGATGAGCGGATCTTCAAGGACTACCAGGCGCTCTCCGAGCACTACCAGCGCACCGTGGCGGACCTCTTTGCGGGCCGCACGGGGTACCGGGACTCGGCGTGGTGGCGCCGCTTCATCTGGTCGGGACGCGAGCGCTTCCTGGGGCCCGACGAGTGCCTGGAGCTGGGGCTCGTGGACGAGATCCTGGAGGCGCCGAGCATGGCGCCGGGAGCGCCGAAGGGCGAGCCCCCGATGGTGCAGCCGCCGAAGGCCGAGCCGCCGAAGGCCGGGTGACGGCCGGACGCAGGGAGCCGGTGGTCGCCCCTGGCCAGGGCGCGACAGTCCTTTAGAACACGTGGTCTGATTCGCGCAGCACCGGTATACTCACCCTCCCGTGGCTCCCCGGTCCGCGCCCGCCGACGATCCTCTCGCCCTGTTCAGCCCGCCCGTCGCGGCCTGGTTCCGGGCTGCCTTCGCGACTCCCACGCCGGCCCAGTCCGCGGGTTGGCCCGCGATCGCCGCGGGCGGGCACGTTCTCCTCCACGCCCCCACGGGGAGCGGCAAGACGCTGGCAGCGTTCCTGTGGTGCCTGGACCGCCTGGTCAGGTCGCCTTCCCCCCCCGCGGCCGTGGCCGGCGGCGGCGGCTCGGTGCGGATCCTGTACGTCAGCCCGCTCAAGGCGCTCACCTACGACGTGGAGCGCAACCTCCGGGCGCCCCTGGCCGGCATCGCGCTGGCGGGCGAACGGCTCGGGAGCCCGGTCCGCGCCATCTCGATCGCCTCGCGCACGGGCGATACGCCGACGGCGGAGCGGCGCCTCGTCGCGAAGCAGCCGCCCGAGATCCTCATCACCACGCCCGAGTCGCTCTACCTGCTGCTGACCTCGCAGGCGCGCGAGATCCTGCGGGGCGTCGAGCACGTGATCATCGACGAAGTCCACGCGGTCGCCGGCACGAAGCGCGGCGCGCACCTGGCCCTGAGCCTCGAACGCCTCGAGCGGCTGCGCGCCCCCGGCGCACCGCCCTTCCAGCGGATCGGCCTCTCGGCCACCCAGCGCCCGCTGGAGACGATCGGGCGCTTCCTCGCCGGGTGCGGCGAGGGCCGCGGCGTGACGCTGGTCGATGCCGGGACGCGCAAGGCGCTCGACCTCCAGGTCGTCGTCCCCGTGGAGGACATGCGCCGCCTCGGCGAGGCCCTGCCCCCGGAGGACCAGCCGGGCGGCCCGGTGGGCGGCGGCGAGCGTCGGGTGAGCATCTGGCCGGCGATTCACCCGCGCATCCTGGAGCTGATCCGATCCCACCGCAGCACCTTGATCTTCGTCAACAGCAGGCGTCTGGCCGAGCGCCTCGCGCAACGCCTGAACGAGCTCGCCGGCGAGGAGCTGGTCCGCGCGCACCACGGCTCGATCGCCCGCGAGCAGCGGGTCGCGATCGAAGAGGCGCTGAAGGACGGCCGGCTGCCGGCGCTCGTGGCGACCTCGTCGCTCGAGCTGGGGATCGACATGGGCGCGATCGACCTGGTCATCCAGGTCGAGTCGCCGACCTCCGTCGCCCGCGGGCTCCAGCGCGTGGGGCGGGCCGGGCACAACGTCGACGAGGTGAGTCGCGGCGTGATCTTCCCGAAGTACCGGGGCGACCTGCTGGAATGCGCCGTGGTCGCCGAGCGGATGCGGGAGGGCGCGATCGAGGCCACGCTGATCCCCCGCAACCCGCTCGACGTGCTGGCCCAGCAGCTCGTGGCGATGGCGGTGATGGACCGTTGGTCCGTGGACGACCTGCTGGCCACGGTCAGGCGGGCGGCGCCGTTCGAGACGCTGACCCGCGAGGTCCTCGAGGGCGTGCTCGCCATGCTCGCCGGGGCGTATCCCTCCGACGAGTTCGCCGAGCTGAAGCCGCGCCTCGTCTGGGACCGCACCGCCGACACCGTCGAGGGCAGGCGGGACGCGCGCGTCGTGGCGGTGACCTCGGGCGGGACGATCCCGGACCGGGGCCTGTTCGGCGTCTTCGTGACGGGCGAGGCGGGCACGCCGGGTCGCCGCGTCGGTGAGCTCGACGAGGAGATGGTCTACGAGCTCCGGGCCGGGATGCACGGCGACGTGATCGTGCTGGGGGCGAGCAGCTGGCGGGTCACCGAGATCACCCCGGAGCGCGTGATCGTGGTCCCCGCGCCGGGTGAGCCCGGGAAGCTCCCGTTCTGGAAGGGGGATGCCGTCGGCCGGCCGATCGAGCTTGGCCGCGCGCTGGGGAGCTTCATCCGCGCGGCGGAGGGCGACCTCGCGCGCGGAGCCGCCGGCCGGGCGGTCCTCACCGATCGACTGCGAGAGCGGCACCACCTCGATGCGCTGGCCGCCGAGAACCTCGTCGGGTACCTCGAGGACGAGCGGATGGCAGCCGGCGCCCTGCCGACCGACCGCCGGGTGGTGGTCGAGCGCTTCCGCGACGAGCTGGGTGACTGGCGGCTGGTCCTGCTGACGCCGTTCGGCGGCCGCGTCCACGCTCCGTGGTCGCTGGCGATCGAGGCCCGCCTGCGCGAGCTGCTCGGCCAGGAGGTCGCCTCCATCTGGTCGGACGACGGGATCGCGATCCGCCTGCCCGAGGGCGACCTCGACGGCGTGGAGGAGGCGCTCTTCCCCGATCCGGACGCGATCGAGGACCTGGTCGTTGCCGCGGTCGGCGGCTCGGCGCTCTTCGCCGCTCGCTTCCGCGAGAACGCCGGCAGGGCGCTCCTCCTGCCGCGTCGCCGGCCGGGCTCCCGCACCCCGCTCTGGCAGCAGCGCCAGCGCGCGGCCGACCTGCTCGCCGTGGCCAGCCGGTACGGGAGCTTCCCGATCCTCGTGGAGACCTACCGGGAGTGCCTGGCCGACGTCTTCGACCTGCCGGCCCTGCGCGACGTGCTGGGCGGGATCACGCGGCGCGAGATCCGCGTTCACCGCGTCGAGACACCGTCGGCGACGCCGATGGCCTCGTCGCTCCTGTTCGACTACGTCGCCGCCTACATGTACGAGGGCGACGCGCCGCTCGCGGAGCGCCGGGCCCAGGCGCTTGCGCTCGACCGCGACCTCCTCCGGGAGCTGCTCGGCCAGGAGGAGCTCCGCGAGCTCCTCGACCCGGCGGCGCTCGACGAGACCGAGCAGCGCCTGCAGGCGCTGCTGGACGAGCGGAAGGCGGGCTCCGTCGACCAGGTCGCCGACCTCCTGCGCCGTCTCGGCGATCTCACGGAGGACGAGGTCGCGGCCCGGACCCGGGGCGGCCCGCCCGCCGCGCGCGAATGGCTGGAAGCGCTGGAGGGGGCGCGCCGCGCCGTCTCGGTGCGGATCGGCAGCCTGCCGCGCTGGATCGCGGTGGAGGACGCCGGGCGGTACCGCGATGCCACGGGCGCCCAGCCGCCCTCGGGAACGCCCATCGCGTTCCTCGGGGCGACCCACGACGCGCTCGGGAGCCTGCTCGCGCGGTGGGCCCGCACCCACGGCCCATTCCTCGCGGTCGAGCCGGCCCGCAGGTGGGGGCTGCCGGTGGGGATCGTGGACGAGGCGCTCGCGCGGCTGGGCGACGCCGGGACGATCCTCCTGGGCGAGTTCCGGCCCGGCGGCGCGGAGCGGGAGTGGTGCGACCCGGAGGTGCTCCGGGTCCTTCGGCGCCGGTCGCTGGCGCGCCTGCGGCGAGAGGTCGAAGCGGTCGACGCAGCGGCGTTTGCCCGGTTCCTGCCCGCCTGGCAGGGCGTCTCTCCCGTGCCGGCCCCCGGGGCGGAGCATCCGGCGCCGCTCCGCGGCCAGGCCGCCCTGGAACGGCTCGCCGAGGTCGTGGACCAGCTGGCGGGCGTCCCGATCCCGGCCTCGGTCCTGGAGCGGGACGTTCTGCCGGCGCGTGTTCCCGGCTACCAGCCGCGCCTGCTCGACGAGCTCGGCGCCCTCGGCGAGGTGGCCTGGATCGGCTGCGGGTCGCTCGGCCGCGACGACGGCCGGGTCGCGCTCTTCCGCCCCGGCAGGAGCGACGTCCTCCAGGCGGCGCTGATCACATCCCGGGAGGCGGCCGGCGATTGGGCGGCGGGGTCGCGCCAGGCTGCCATTCGCGGCTTCCTGGCGCGGCGCGGCGCCTCCTTCTACCGCGAGATCTTCGCCGCGGCGGGGGGCGGTGCCGACCGCGACGTGCTGGACGCACTCTGGGACCTGGTCTGGGCCGGTGAAGTGACGAACGACACGTTCGCCCCGCTCCGCGCGCTCCGCTGGAAGCGCCCGGGCCCGGAGCGGCGTCCGCGGCGGGGACGGCTCGCCACGCTGGGACCGCCCGAGGCGGCCGGCCGCTGGTCACGCGTCGAGGCAGTCGGGGAGGCCGGCGATGAAGCCGGCCGGGCCACCGCGCCGGCCGCGGGCGGCGCCACAACGTCAGGCGCGACGCGGCGGCTCCACGCGCTGGCGCTCGCCCTGCTGGACCGCCACGGCGTCCTGACCCGCGAGGCGGTGCTCGCCGAGGGCGTCGAAGGTGGTTTCGCGGCGATCTACCCGGTCCTGCGGGCGCTCGAGGAGGCCGGTCGAATCCGGCGCGGCTACTTCGTCGACGGTCTCGGCGCGGCCCAGTTCGCGCTCGCCGGGGCGATCGACCGGCTCCGTGGGTTCCGTGACCCGGAGCTCGTCGCGTCGCGCGTCGACCTCCTGGCGGCCGCCGATCCCGCCCAGCCCTACGGCGCCGCGCTGGCGTGGCCCCGCCGGGACGCGTCGGAGCGCCACCCGGTCCAGCGGGCGGCGGGCGCCTACGTGGCGCTGGTGGACGGGGTGCCCGTCATCTACCTCGAGCGCGGAGGTCGCGGCCTGGTGACCTTCCCCGCGGCCGACGACGCCGGCCGGCTCGGCTCGGCGCTCGCTGCGCTCCGGATGCTCGTGCTGGACGGCCGGACGCGAGAGCTGGTCGTGAGCCGCGTGGACGGCGAGCCGGTCGGCCCCGCCAGTCCCTGGGCCGACCGCCTGGCGGCAAGCGGTTTCACGGCCGGCTACCGGGGGATGGTGCTGCGCGTGCCGGGCGCCAGCCGGGCGGACGCGCGTGCCCGAGGGTGACACGCTCTACCGGACGGCGGCCGGGTTGCGCCCGTACCTGGTCGGGCGGACGCTGCTCGCCGCCCGGGCTCGCGTCCCGGGTCCGCGGGTGGACTTGGTGGTCGGCTCGGAAGTGCTGGCGGTCGAGGCGCACGGCAAGAACCTGCTGATCCGCTTCGCCAACGGGCTGGAGCTCCGGACGCACCTCCGGATGAACGGCAGCTGGCATCGGTACGCGCCCGGGGAGCGCTGGCGCCGTCCGCCGGGCCGGGCGGCCCTGGTCCTCGAGGTTGCCGGCGCGGTGGCCGTCTGCTTCGACGCCCCCGTCGTCGAGCTCCTTGAGAGCAGGGCGGCCGCGCTCCATCCTCCGCTCGGCGGGCTCGGCCCGGACCTGTGCGCCGACGAGTTCGATTCCGCCGAGGCTGTCCGGCGCCTGCGCGACCCGGCGCGCGCCGGGCTGACCATCGCGGAAGCGCTCCTGGACCAGGGCGCCCTGGCCGGGATCGGGAACGTGTACAAGAGCGAGGTGCTGTTCATCGAGCGGGTCGACCCGTTCGCGCCGGTCGAGGCGCTCGACGACGTGACGCTGGCGAGGCTCGTCGCCCGGTCCCGCGCGTTGCTGGCAGCCAACCGATCCTCGCCGGTCCGCGTCACTACCGGCCCCGACGGGGGAGGCCGGGACGGCATGGGGCCGGGCGCGGCGCCCGGCGGTCGGCTGTGGGTCTACGGTCGAGCCGGGCGGGCCTGCCGGCGCTGCGGGACGCCGATCGCGACGCGACGGCACGGCGCCCTCCCGCGCTCGACGGCCTGGTGTCCGCGCTGCCAGGCAAGGGGGCCAGCGCTCGAGCCCTCCGCGGGCGAGCCAGGATAAGGCGAACCGGGTGGGGCCATTGACGCGGCCCCGGGCGGGCAGGATGCTTGCGGCTCCGGGGGCGAAGGGAGGCCCGCGATGGCCGGCGGGGCGGGCGCGCACGGACGCGACGAGCGGAGCTTGCCGATCGAGGCGCCCGCGGACGGCGGGGCGACCCTCGAGCCGGGCGGCGGTGCCCCGAACCGTCTCCTGACGGTCGCCCAGCTGCTCCAGCTGGCGGTCTACTGGTACGGCCTCGTCTCCGTCATGAACGGCGTCACGATCCTGATCCAGGAGCGGATGCCGTCGCTCGTCCCCGTCTCCGAGGTCGGCCTCATGACCGGCCTGGCCCAGGTGGCCGGCGTCGCGATCGCGGTCGCCGTGCAACCGACGATCGGGTCGATCAGCGACTACACGATCTCGCGGTGGGGAAGGCGCAAGCCGTACATCATCCTGGGCACCAGCTTCGACATCATCTTCGTCGTCGGGATCGCGACGTCGGGGACGCTGCTTGCCCTGGCCGCGTTCCTGGCCCTCCTCCAGCTGAGCTCCAACTTCGCCCAGGGCCCGTTCCAGGGCTACCTGCCCGACCTCGTGCCGCCCTCCCAGGTGGGCTTCGCGAGCGCGCTCGTGGGCGTCATGCAGATTCTGGGCACGGTGGGCGGCATCCTCACGATCACCGTCGGCCGGCAGCTGGCCGGCAGCTACCTGTTCCCCACGATCGCGCTCGGGCTCGTCGAGTTCCTGACCATGGTCGTGCTGGTCTTCCGCCTCGACGAGGGTCGCCAGGCGAAGCCGCGCGGCGACCGCCCCTGGCGGGCGATCGCGGCCGAGGCCTGGGGAACCGACATCCTGGCGGACCGGAGCTTCGTGTTCCTCGTTGCGTCCCGCTTCTTCATCATGGGCGGGACCGCCTTCCTGCTCGCCCTCGCGGTCCGCTACTTCGAGCGGTCGCAATCCCTGGACCTCGAAGAGCGGACCCTGTGGATCAACCTGATGACCGTCGCCGTCGCCCTCACGACCGTCGCCGCCACGCTGCCTTCCGCGCGAATCTCGGACCGCGTGGGCCGCAAGCCGGTGATCTACGCCGCGTGCGCGACGGGGGCGGTGGGGATGGCGATCATCGCGATCGCTCCGACGCCGCTGCTCTCGCTGCCGGGCGCGATCCTCGTCGGTGCCGGGGCCGGCACCTTCCTCGCTGTCGACTGGGCGCTGATCACGGATCTCGTGCCGAAGGCGTCGGCGGGCCGCTACATGGGGATCAGCAACGTGGCCACGGCCACCAACGGCCTCGTGGCCGGCATCGTCGGCGGGATCTTCGTCGATGTCTGCTACGGCCTGGGGGACCCCGGCGCCGGACCACGCGCGGCGTATCTCTTCTCGATCTTCGTCTTCGGGATCGGTGCGCTCCTGCTGCGCCGCGTCGTGGAACCGGTGGAGCGCGCTGCCTAGGACCGCGTGTCGGCCGGAGGAGCAGGGGAGGGCGACAGGCCGAAGGCGCCCCGGATCCCCGCCACGATCGCTGCCGGCCGGCGGACCATCTCGAGCCCGTCCCGGGCCCAGGCCCGCCACGTCGCAGGCCGCAGGAACCAGGCGGGGTCCGGCCGGAGCCAGATGGAGGGAACGAGCGCCCAGAGGTAGACGAGGTAGTCGAGCCGCGGCGGCCTGGGTATGGCGAACAGGACGGTGAGCTGGACGATCGTCAGTGGGAGCGTCGCGAGTGTCAGCAGCCCGGCGATCGCCAGGAAGAGCACGCCGTGCAGGCGCGCCCTGGGGGCGAGGATCCCGAGGAAGACGGCCGGGACCCACTTCATGGTGGTCGCCAGCGCCCAGACGAGGCCGGCGGTCCGTGGACCGGTGAAGGAGGCGCCCCACAGCGCGAGGACGAGGATCAGGTTGATGTTGCCGGTGTCGAGGTTCGCGAAGACCGGGAAGGCCAGCACGACCGCCACGGCCGCCGTCGCGAGCGGGCGGCGGCGGTACGCCCAGGCAACTGTCCAGAGGAGGAGCAGGATCGTCCCTCCCCGCCAGACGAACCAGGCGACGTCCCACGGCAGCAACGCCCACGGCGCGAAGGCCGGCAGCAGCCATGGCGCATAGACATACGGCATGAATGGGCTGGCCGGATGGTACGGGTCGCCACCGTTGATCCAGATCCGGACGGCAGCCCAGTAGGCGCGGGCATCCACGCCCCCCAGCTCGCCCCGGGCGAACATCCCCGCCAGGCCGATGCCCCCGGCAAGGGCCAGCAGGAAGATGGCCAGCAGGCGGCGCCGATCGTGGAGCCGGGAGACCTGGCGTCGTACGGATCGGCGGTAGACGTTGCCCCTTCGCCGGGTAGGGCCGTCCACCAGCCCGGCCACGAGATCCCCCGCGCGTCCGGATGCCATGCCGGGGAGTATCGCATCGCACCGAACACCCCGGTGCGCCCATGCCCGGGCGCGCGGATTCGGTCCCCCGCGGGGGCCGTCAGCCCGCGGGCTGGAGCCCGCCCGGGCCGGCTGCCGTGTCCGCTCGCGCCCGTCGCAGCAGGTAACGCCGGACCGTCGTTCGACTTCGCGCCGGGAGGTCCCATCGGCACCGGCAGAGTCCACGCGGACAGCCCTCGTGGGGCAGCCGGGGGAGGCGGAGCTCGGCCGCGATCCTGAAGATTCGGCCGTCGTCAGCGCGGCAAGCGTCGCAGCAGCTCGCGCTGACGAGCTCTGCCTCACGTGCGATCTCCGCGATTCCCCGCAGCTCCGCCCCTGTGCCGTCCCGATGGAGCCTGACGGCCTCCTCCGGCGGCGGCATCGGCGAGCCGGCCGCCCGGTGCAGGGCCAACGCCTGGGTACGCCGGATCCGCGCAGCGTCCTCCCATCGGCGCTCGCGCCTGGCAGCCCGGAAGGCGCGCTCGACAGCGCTCATGTAGAGCGTCCGGCAGCCCTCGACAACCTGCTCGGAAACCTCGGCAGCGCTCAAGCGGGCGGCCCGATCGGCGGGTGCTCCGGCGGCGGCCGCGAGCTTGAGCCAGCGAGCGCGGTCGCGGTTCAGCCGTCCCGCGCTTGCGATCCGCCGGCGTTCCGCCTGGAACACGGGGAGGGCCGCCTCCGTCAGGTAGACGGCCCGCCCGTCGACGCGCCTGACGACGATCCGCTGGCGGCAGCGCGCGCAGCGCTGTGACGAGGCGGGCGCCGGCTGGAGCAGGACGGCACAGTACGGGCACGCAGCGGCGACGGGCGCCGCGCGCCTGCCCGCCGTCGACCGCGTGCGGACCGCGCGACCGGCCCTGGTGCCACGCGGATCGCTGGGCTGTGCGCTGGCGCTCGCGCGCCTGGACCCGGTGCGATCGGCGGCCGCCTTGCGGCGGGGCCCGCGTCCTGCCCCCGCGACACGACCGCTCGGCGGATCCGCATCCGTCGTCACGACGGGGTCGCCCGAGGTGCCGGAGGCCATGGTCCCGCCGGGCCGGGCATTCATTCCCGCGAGATCCGGCACCACCCGGGCGGATTCCGCCATCACGCCGACGAGATCAGCGCCCACGTCGACGATGATCGGCGGGCGCTGCGCGCCGGCCCCGGGCGGCGACGCCCCCGCCCCGGACGCGAGCGCTTCATCCGCGGACATTGCGTGCTCAACGACCATCGACGCGCCGGGCTCGGAGGCGCCGTCGCCTGGTCCAGCGGGGGGCTCGTCGCCCCGTGCCGCCGGGGCATCGACGCCGAAGAGGTCGGCGAGCCGCGCCGCCGTGCGCGTCTTCGCGGATTCGAACTCCGCCTCGTCGGTCTTCGTGCTGGGTCGCCAGAAACCCTGCATCTTCGGCACTGATCACGAACCTCGGCCGCGCGCGGTCGGCTGCTCGGCTCCCCGGCTGCGGGAAGCCCAGACGTTCAGCGTACTTCCGCCGTGGAATCGGAGAGTACTCCTGTCCTATAGGGATTCGTCCAGACCCGCGCTCCGCGACCGGTGCCAGGATGCACCTCCGTTCTAGACTTCCATCGTGCCAACGGAGATGACCGCGCTTCTCCCCGACCGCGAGCTCGCCGCGCTGCGCGCGATGATCACCGTGTCGCAACCGGACCTGCTCGCCGATCTGGAGCACCTCGTCAACCTGGATTCCGGCAGCTACACCCGCGACGGGGTGAACCTGGTCGCCGCCTGGGCGGCCGATCGCCTTGCGCGGCTCGGCGGCGCCGTGACGCGGCATGCCGACCCGGCCGGCCGGCTTGGGGACACGGTCGAGGCAGTCTTCACGGGCGAGCCGGGCGGTCCGCGTGCGCTGTTGATCGGGCATATGGACACCGTCTTCCTGGTCGGGACGGTGGCGGAGCGGCCCTTCCGCCTCGTGGACGGCGTCGCGACCGGGCCCGGGGTGACCGACATGAAGGCTGGGCTGCTCACCCTGGTCTACGGGCTCGAGGCAGCCCTGGCGCTGGGCGGGCGCCCGTTCGAGCGGCTCACCGTCATCGCCAACCCGGACGAGGAGATCGGCTCGCCCGTGTCGACGCCTCACGTGCGGCGGGTCGCGGCCGGCTGCGACGTGGCGTTCGTGCTCGAGTGCGCCCGCGCGAACGGCGACATCGTCTCCGCGCGCAAAGGCACGGTGGACTACGAGGTGACGATCACGGGTCGCGCGGCTCACGCGGGGGTGGAGCCGGAAAAGGGGCGCAGCGCGATCCTCGAGGCGGCGCACCAGGTCGTGGGCCTGCATGCCCTGAACGGCCGCTGGCCGGGCGTGACCTGCAACGTCGGCGTGATCACGGGCGGGACCCGCCCCAACGTGGTGGCCGAGCGGGCCGTCCTGGAGGTGGACCTTCGGGCGGAGGACGGCGAGGCGATGGAGGCCGCGACCGCCGCGCTGCGCGAGCTTGCCGCCACTCCGGCAGTTCCCGAGGTCGTCGTGGCAGTCGTCGAACGCCACCGCCACCCGCCGATGGAGAAGCTCGCGCGGTCCGCCCGGCTGGTGGAGCATGCCCAGGCGATCGCCGACCGGCTGGGCTTCGCCGTGCGCGATGTCATGACCGGGGGCGCCTCGGACGCCAACACGACCGCCGGGATGGGTGTGCCGACGCTCGACGGCCTGGGCCCGATCGGCGGGCTGGACCACTCGCCCGAAGAGTGGCTCGATGCGACGAGCATCGTCCCGCGCACGACGCTCTTCGCGGCGCTGCTCCTCGCGGTCGGGCGAGACCCGGTGATCGCGGGCTGGCGGTCGGCTTCTCTCTAGCCTGCCCCGAGCGCCCGGACCCCCGCGGTCATGACGACCGCGACGAGCAGCCCCAGGAGGAGGTTCCGGCGCCAGGCGACGAGTGCGACGCAGGCAACGACCGCGAGGGCGTCGATCCCGAGGTGAATCGAGGTGTGGCCATCCGCGCCCGTGACGAGCAGCGCCTGCGACGCGGCGATCGCCCCGAGGACCGCCGGTCCGACCAGCCGGAGGTACTCGAGCGCGCGTGCAGGCAGGCGCTCGAATGCGGGCGCGAGCAGCGGGACCGCGCGCGACGGGTAGGTGACGGCGGCCATCAGCAGCGCGAGGCCGACCAGGGCAAGGCTCATGCGAGTCTCGTCACGGCGCGATCCCGTCGTCCGAGCGGCCGGGCCTGCTGAAGGCACTCGGCTCCGCCGGCAGCTCGTCCGGCTCGGGCACCGCCGGATCGCGGCGGGGGACCAGCAGGCCGATGAAGGGGCCGACGAAGCCGCCTGCCAGGACGCCGGCTCGCGGATCAACCGCCAGCCCGACGGCAAGGGCGATGCCGACCCCCGCGACGCCCGCGACGATCTCGCGCCGGCCCGTGGCCAGCCCGACCGCGAGCCCGGCCATCGCGGCGGGGAAGACGATGTCGAGCCCGAGGACGCGCGGATCGGGAACGACCTGGCCGCCCAGCACCCCGGCCAGCGTGGCCAGGTTCCACGGGATGAAGACGCCGCCGATGGCGGCGAGCCAGTAGCCGCGCCGGTCGGCGAACCCGAGCCGCCGGAAGTGCACGAGGCTGAGCGCGAACGCCTCGTCGGTCAGGACGTGCGCCATGAGCGCCCGCTCGCGCCGTGGGCGGTCGCGCAGCCAGGGCCCCAGCGCGGCGGCGTAGAGGATGTGCCGAGCGTTGACGAGCCCGGTCAGCACCACGATCGCCGGCCAGCCGTAGCCCGCCCCGACCATGCCGGCGGCGGCGAACTGCGATGCCCCCGCGAAGACGACCAGGGAGAACACCACGGCCTCGAGCGGGGAGAAGCCGTTCGCCCGGGCGGTGAGCCCGAACACGACGCCGAATCCGGCCGACGACGCGACGATCCCGAGCATGTCGACGACCAGCCGCCGCCGCGCGGCGCGGAGCAGGACGGGATCCGGCTCGCCGCTCGGAGCGACGGTCACCGTCGTGGTGGTCGGACGCGGTCGCCGCCGCTCAGCGGAGGGCGGTCTTCCCGCAACGGTCGCAGACCACGTAGACGGCGTGCCGGTCCAGGGCATAGCCGGCCACGTGGAGCGTCCCGCCGCAGCCGCCGTGGTGGTACGTCCACCAGGCGTCGCCGGCGTCGAGAGGCACGGCCTCGCTCGCGATCGTCGCTTCGAGGCCGGCGTTCGCGGCGATCGCCGCCGCGACGGCGGCGGCGCGCTCCGTCTCGCTCTCGCGCGAGTAGGGGTAGGACTGGGAGATGTTCGAGGTCACCTGGTCCTCCAACGGCGGCGCTGCGATCGCGGTGTGCCGCATTGGGATTGCTGGTCCAGCCGCGAGTATCGCACGCGTGGTGGACTGCGCGGCGCGCTCGGCGCCCGCGAGCGGGGGCACGGCACAGGTCAGGCGGGTGGCTCCCCGAGCACCGTCCGCCACGCGACCTCGAGCACGCCGACCATCCCGGCGGCCAGGCGGTGGCGGAGCGTCGCGGCGCAGGCCACGTTCCAGCAGGCCACGATCGCGAGGTGCGGATCCCAGGGCGCAACGGCGCGGTCGATCAACCGGATTGCCGCGTCCGGCCGGGACCGCCCGATCGAGGCGGGGAGGAACATGCGCGCGAGGTCGCCCAGGATGCCTTCCTGCTGGGGATCTCCGGAGCTCGCCGTGATCCGCTCCGCTTCCAGCCCCGTCAGCCCGCCGGCGATGGCGACGACCACCTCGGTGAACAGCTCCTCGAGCTCGGCGCCTTCGACCCTGGCCAGCCGCGGGCTCGCCTGCCAGGCGAGCCAGAAGCCCCGGTCCACCCGCCCGCGGTACGCCGGATCCGTTCGAAGCGTTCGGACGGCCCCGTCCAGCGCGTGCATCTCCCCGACCGTGAGCGTGCGCAGCCGGTCGAGCAGCGCCGCCCGCGGACCCGGCGGGAGCAGCACCTCGCCCTCGGACATCGGGCTCACCAGGCGGCCGGCAGCCCGAGCGACCGGGGGTCGGTGGCGGCTGCCAGGGTGCCCCCGCGGCCCGGTCCGCCGTCGACCAGCTCGATCGCGTGGGCGTGGCCGAGCGCACCGTCGAACGGCGCCCGGACGTCGAGGCGGTGGCCCATGGCGGCCAGCTGGTCCAGCAGCCCATCGCGGAATCGCGCCTCGATGACCACCGAATCCGGCGGGGCGAAGTGCCGTGCCGGGGCCGCATGCCAGCGCGGCGCGCCGACCGCGGTTGCGACGTCGACGCCACCGTCGACCAGCGCCGAGACGACCTGGGCGAAGATCGCCGGCTGGGCGTCGCCGCCCATCGACCCGTGCACGACCCAGGGCCGGCCGTCGCGCAGAAGCATCCCGGGCATCAGCGTGTGGAGCGTACGCTTCCCGGGGGCCAGGACGTTCGGGTGGCCCGGGTCCAGGCTGAAGTAGCTGCCCCGGTTCTGATAGGCGATCCCCGTCGACGGCTCCACGATTCCCGAGCCGAAGCCCGCGTAGTTCGACTGGATCAGGCTGACCGCGCTGCCGCTCGCGTCCACGACCGCGAGGTAGACGGTCCCTCCGCCCGGCGGGTTCGTGGCGGTCACCGGCCTGGCGGCCCGCTGCGGGTTGATCGCGGCGGCGAGCTGCGCACCGTACGCACGGTCAAGCAGGCGATCGACGGGGACGCTGGCGAACGCGGGGTCGGTCAGGAACGCGTCGCGGTCCGCCAGCGCGCGCCTGGTCGCCTCGATCCCCGCGTGCACCCAGCGGACGTCCGGACCGGCCGTGCGGCCGCCGTCTCCCGGGATGAACTCGGCGGGATCGGGCGCCGGCAGCGCCCGGAGGATGTTGAGCACCTCGAGGCCGGTCACGCCGGAGCTGTTGGGCGGATGGGTGGTCGCCGTGGCGCCGCGATAGTCCAGGGTGAGCGGCGTCTCCCAGGTTGACGCGTGGTCCGCGAGGTCTACGGCGGTGCAGGCGGAGCCGGCCGCTGCGAGCCCGGCGGCCTGGCGCGCCGCGATCTCCCCGCTGTAGAAGTCGGCCAGCCCCGCGGTCGCGAGCCGCACCAGGGTCGTCCCGAGAGCCGGAAGCCGAACCCGCTCGCCAGGGCGCCACGGCCGCCCGTGAGGTCGGTAGGCGGCGTGCCAGCCACGCGCCAGCGGCCCGAGCGTCGCGTCGAAGATCGGGCCGGATGTCTCGACCGCCCGCACGAAGTGCTCGTCGGCCGGGAAGCCGCCCATGGCCAGCTCGATCGCGGGGGCCAGGAGCGCGGCGACCGGCAGCTGCCCCCAGCGCGCGTGCGCGTCGGCCCAGGATCGAACTGCGCCCGGGACCGTGATCGTGAGCGGACCGCGCAGAGGCAGCGTCGCCAGCCCGCGGGCCCGCAGGGACTCCGGGTCCGCGCTCGCTGGAGCGCGCCCCGACCCGTTGAGCGCGGTCTGCGTGCCCGCGGGCTCGTCCCAGACGAGCCAGAAGGCGTCGCCCCCGAGGCCGCATGCCTGGGCCATCACGACGGCGAGGACCGCGTTCGTCGCGATCGCGGCGTCGACCGCGCCGCCGCCCTGCCGCAGGATGCCGAGGCCAGCCGCGGTCGCCAGGTGATGCGGGGCGACCACGGCGCCCGCGCCGCCGCGGGCGAGCGGCATCGGGGCAAGCAGCCGGACCGGGTCCATGGATCGGCATTCTAGGGGCGCCGGGCGAAAGATCGGGCTGCCGGACGCGGCGAATGCCGGGTACCCTGCACCCGTGCCACGCTCACTCTGGTCGGTCATCGTGGGGACGCTCACGCTGCGCTTCAGCACGGGCCTGACCGGCGCCATGCTCGTCTACTACCTGGCCGAGCTTCACCGGCATGGCGGACCGCACGTCTCGTCGATCACGATCGCCGTGTTCACGGCCGCCTTCTTTGCCGCCGAGCTGATCCTCTCCCCGCTGTTCGGGTCGCTCGCCGATCGTTTCGGCTACCACCGGATCATGCAGCTCGGGCCCGTCTTCGGTGCGACCGCGGTGGTCCTGACCGGGCTCACCACGAACCTGTGGCTGCTGGGCGCCACGCGCTGGCTGGAGGGCGCCTCGAGCGCGGCCAGCGTGCCGTCCATCCTGGGCTTCATCGCGATTGCCACGTTGGCCGACGAGGGCCTGCGCGGCAAGGCGGTCGCCCGCTTCGAGGCCGCGACGCTCGCCGGTCTGGGCGCGGGCATCGTCGCCGCGGGGCCGCTCTGGACGGTCCTCCATCGCGACGCGTTCTTCGTCAACGCGGTTGTCTACGGCGTCTCGTTCGCGATCTACCGGTTCGGCGTCGCCGACCCCCGGGCGGCGCACGGCGGTCACGAGCACGAGCAGCGAACAAGCCTGGCGCGTTACCTCCAGATCCTGTCGGGAGCCCACGTCTGGCTCCTGGCGCCCACCTGGATCGCGGTCAACGCCGCGATCGGGCTGTGGACGTCCCAGTCCATCTTCCAGTTCGTGCAGGGCCCCGACCCGCGCTTCGCCGATCAGCGGCTGATGGCCGGCGCGTCGCCACTGCTGGTGAGCGCCGGACTGGCGGTCGGGATGCTCGTCTTCTTCGCCGGCCTTGTGTACTGGGGCAACCGGTTCAAGAAGATGCGCCGGACCACGATCATCTTCTACGGCCTGTGCGGCGGCGCTGCGCTGGTCGCGGCGGCCGTCGCGATCAACCACGGCGGCGGCCTGCCCGTGATCGTGACGCTCGTCCTCCTGGTGCCCGTCGTCGGCGGGCTGTTCGTGCTCGCCGGATCCACGCCGGCAGCCCTCGGCCTGCTCGCGGACATGTCGGAGCCCTACCCGCGCGACCGGGGCGCGATCATGGGCCTGTACTCGGTCTTCCTCGGCATCGGCCAGATCATCGGCAGCCTGGCGGGCGGGGCGGCTGCAGACAGGAGCGGGATCGACGGGCTGCTCCTCGCCACGCTGGTCATGCTCGCGATCGCGGTGCTGCCCCTCTGGTGGCTCCGGGGCGTCGAGCACCATCTCGATGCCGTCGTCCGACCCGACCCGGGCGGGCCGGGCTGAAGCCGGGAACGGACGTCGGGAGCGCGGTCGGGCCTGCGGCCGGCCGGCGGTTCGGGGTCTCGGCGGACGGATTCGGCCCCTATCATGCCGACATGACTCCGGTCGCGATCGTCACCGACTCCGCGTCGGACCTGCCGCCCGATCTAGCCGCCGCGCTCGGCATCCGCGTCGTTCCACTCCTGGTCCGGTTCGGGACGCAGGAGTTCCGGGCCGGCGTGGACCTCTCGGCGGCGGACTTCTGGACCCGCATGCTCGCCCCGGATGCCCCCTTCCCGACGACGGCGGCCCCGTCGCCGGGCGCGTTCGCCGCGGCGTTCGAAAAGGCGTTCGCCGACGGGGCCCAGTCGATCGTCTGCGTGACCATCGGCAGCCGCCTGTCGGGCACGTTTGCGAGCGCCGAGATGGGGGCAAAGGAGCACGCGGGGCGCGAGATCCACGTCGTGGACTCGACGTCGGCATCGATGGGTGTGGGCCATCTGGCGATGCTAGGGGTCGAGCTTGCCGCCGTCGGGCGGCCCGCCGCCGACGTCGCGGCCACGCTCCGCGATCGGGCCGCGGACCTGGACATCTTCGTGACCGTCGACACGCTGGACTACCTGCGGAAGGGCGGCCGCCTCTCGCCGGCTCGCGCGGCAATCGGGACCATGCTGTCCGTCAAGCCGATCATCACGGTCGTGGAGGGGCTCGTGGAGACCGCAGAACGGGTCCGGACCCAGGCGCGGGCCCGCGAACGGGTGACGGAGCTGCTGGCCGGTCGGCCCGTGGAGCGCCTTGCGATCCTCCACACCGGGGTCGCCGACGTGGAGGCGTTCCGCCGGACGGTGGTGGAGCGAATCCCGGGCGGCGTGGACCCGGCCCGGGTGAGCATCCAGACGATCGGCCCGTCCATCGGCCCGCACGTGGGTCCGGGCGCTCTCGGCGGGGTGGTCCTGCTCCGACGCTGAGCCGCCCGCGTCGCGCCGACCGGCGACGTCGGGTCGCAGGCCGTGCCGGGCGCCGCGCCGGACCCCCGACCAATGGTTGCGAGACGGATACGGGCCGGGTTCGGTACCATTGCCGTCGGCGGCCGGGCCATTCCGCCCGGGGCCGGTATCGCCGTTCGGCACTCGTGGCCGGCAGGGCGCGGCCGGATGATCGGCCGAACAAGAACTCCGTCGGGAGGCGCGGTTCCGAACCAGTTCCGCATCGTCCCGACCGGCAGCCGTCCCGGAGGCGGCAGCGTGGCCGCCCCGAGGGGCGGCGATCGCAGCGGTCGTCCCGTCCGGGCGACCGACCAGGAGGAACTCCGCTCCATGACCACAGAGCAGGCTGCCGCGACGATCAACCCGTGGGCGGTCGCCCAGCAGCAGTTCGACCTCGCGGCCGAGCACCTGAAGCTTGACCCGGGCATCCGCGCGGTCCTGCGCGAGCCCCGCCGCGCGCTCACCGTGACCTTCCCCGTCAAGATGGACGACGGGACGATCCGCGTCTTCACCGGCTACCGGGTCCAGCACAACCTGGGCCGCGGGCCGGCCAAGGGCGGGATCCGCTACCACCAGGCCGTCACGATCGACGAGGTGAAGGCCCTCGCGATGTGGATGACCTGGAAGTGCGCGGTCGTCGGCATCCCGTACGGTGGCGGCAAGGGCGGCGTCATCGTCGATCCCAAGAAGCTCTCCATGAAGGAGCTCGAGGCGCTGACCCGACGGTTCACCACCGAGATCAGCGTCCTCATCGGGCCCGAGCGCGACATCCCGGCCCCGGACGTCAACACGACGCCCCAGATCATGGCCTGGATGATGGATACCTACTCGATGCACGCCGGGTACACCGTCCCGGGCGTCGTGACCGGCAAGCCGATCAGCCTCGGCGGGTCCGAGGGGCGCAACGAAGCCACGGCCCGCGGGTGCGTCTACACGATCGTCGATGCGGCGAAGCACCTCGGGGTGGACCTCACCAAGACCACCACGGCGGTCCAGGGATTCGGGAACGCCGGGTCGATCGCCGCGCGCCTCATGCGCGACGAGGGCTCCACGGTCGTTGCCGTCTCCGACACGCAGGGCGCCATCCACAACCCGTCCGGCCTCGACATCGAGAAGGTCGTCGGCTGGAAGCAGGAACACGGCACGGTCGTCGGGTTCCCCGGCAGCGCGACGATCACGAACGGCGAGCTCCTGGAGCTCCCCGTGGACATCCTGATCCCGGCCGCCTACGAGAACCAGATCACCGCCCGCAACGCGGGGAACGTGAAGGCCAAGATCGTCGCCGAGGCCGCCAACGGCCCGACGACGCCCGAGGCGGACGAGATCCTGGCGAAGAAGGGCGTCTTCATGATCCCGGACATCCTCGCCAACGCCGGCGGCGTGACCGTCAGCTACTTCGAGTGGGTCCAGGACCTCAACCGGGACCACTGGAGCGAGAAGATCGTCAACGAGAAGCTCAAGGAGATCATGGATCGCTCCTTCGGCGAAGTGCTCGCGATGTCGCTCCTCGAAGAGGTGAACATGCGGACGGCGGCCTACCTGGTCGCCGTCAAACGGGTCGCCGACACCACCGCCCTCCGCGGCCTGTACCCATAGGCCGCCCCGGCGCGGCCGCCCACCGACGGGGAGCGGGCGAGCCGAACTGACGACGCATCAGGCTGCACGGCGCTTCCCGAGCGGCCCGGGTCCACCCCCGGTGTACCATCCGGGCATGCTCGACCACGAAGAGAAGTTCCTGTTCAAGGAAGAGATCGGCCAGCTCGGGACCGCGATGGCGGACACGGCGGTTCTCGACAACGTGGAGGACCTGCTCACCGACGTCATCACCAGCCCACGCTTCGATTCCGAGGTCTTCACGCTGGAGCGGTCGCTCCAGGTGATGCTCGGCGCGCGGGCCGGCAGCACGCTGGTCGGGCTTCTGACCGTGACGCCGGAAGTCTTCGACGAGGTGGCCGAGGTCCGCATCTCGCCCGAGGTGCACGAGCGTCTCGTGGCGTGGCGGGCGCGCTTCGGCCTCGCGATCGACAACGCGCTGAACTTCCTCAACAACCCCGACGGGATCCAGGGCCACTCGTTCGCCACCCAGATCGCCCATATCGAGGACCGGCGCGTTCTCCAGGGACGCCTGACGCTGGTTCGCTACAACAACGAGCCGCAGTTCTTCGTCGCCGACGCGAGCGTGTTCCTGGGCCTGGTCAGCGACGTGCTGGAGCGGCTCGGTCCCTATCTCGAGCCGGACGCGGTCGACCCGGAGACCATCGCGCGTCTCAAGGAGGCGATCGCGCTCGTCGAGCGAAAGACGACGCCGCGCGGATGAGCCGCCGCGGCGGTCAGGCTGCCACCCGGCGCCGGCCGCGCCCGCGCGCCGCGCAACGGCCGGGGCTCAGTCGCAGCGCGGCTCGTCGAAACCGGCGTCTCGCGTTCGTCTTTCTTGCCGCCTTCGCGCTGATCGCCCTCGCCATCCTCGCGACGCCGCTCGCCACCGCCCCCACCCACCCGTAGCGCCGCGCGTCCCGGTCGCCACGCGCGCGGCTTCCCAAGGGCGGCAACCGAGGCGCGGATCCCGGCCTCGGTCAGGCCCCGGCGACGGGCGGCAGCGCGGCAGGTCGCGACGCGCCGGGGCGGACCCGCCGGACGACCAGGAGCCCGATCAGCGCCAGCACGCCGACGACGAGGACGACCGGCAGGCCAACGATAAGGAGCCAGATCCCGGCACCGGCCAGCCCCTGGCCCATGCCGACGAGGGTCGCGGTCGCCTGGTCGATCTCGCTGGCAGGGTCCCACCCTTCGCGCACCGCGGTGACCGCGACCACCGGGGGTGGCGCGAAGGTGACCGTGAGCGTCGCGAGCGCCGCCTGGTTCTGCAGGGTCTGCTGCTCGGCCGTCAGCTCCTCGATCTGCCCGCGGACGTCGGTCAGCTGCGCCTGCACCGCCAGGACATCGGGGATCTTCGTCGCCCGGTCCATGATCCCCTGGAGCGCCGTCTCCGTCACCCGCAGGTTGGCGAGGCGGGCACCGAGGTCCACGACTTGCGCCGTGACTTCCTGGCTCGATGTCTGCTCGCCGAGGACCTTCGTGCCG
>JARLHH010000113.1 GCA_031292335.1 Candidatus Limnocylindrales bacterium
ACGGACCTGCCCGTCAGCTTCTTCGTGACCGCGCTGAGCTTTGCCTGCTATCTCGTCGGGCGATTCGTGGTGGGGCCGATGCTCGTGGGAAACGAGCGATCGAGGGGTGGACGAAGCCAGGACGCGTCAGCCACGGATTGAGCGTGTTGTCGACCTCGGCGACCGGCCGTGGGTGGCGGCTCTCGTCAATCGGCTACCATGCGCACCGTGATTCCGTTGACGGCACGGTCCGTGGCCGTTCCCGGACGGCGCCTCTATCCCCGCATCGCCCTCCTGGCGGCGGCGCTCGTCGTCGCGGCAACAGTGACTGCCTGTACCGGCGCAGGCGCGACGCCGTCGATGACCACGCTCCCCGCCGTCACGCCCGCGCCGCTTGGCCAGCGGGACACCGTCTACCACCCACCGCGCCCCGCGCCGGCCCTGCAGCTCACCGACCAGGACGGCCAGCCGTTCGACCTCGCGTCGCTGCGGGGAACGCCGGTCCTCGTCTACTTCGGCTATACGCATTGTCCCGACATCTGTCCGACCACGCTCGCCGATCTGCGAGACGCCCTCCGCCTCGTCGCGACTCCGGTGCAGGTGGTGTTCGTCACGATCGATCCGGCCCGCGACGACGCCGCCGCGATGAAGCAGTACGTGGACTTCTACCAGGCCGGCTTCATCGGCCTGACCGGCAGCGACGCGCAGATCGCGGCCGCGGCGGCAGCCTGGGGCGTCGCGTACGAGAAGCTCCCCTCGGACTCGGCCAGCGGCTACGCCATGGCCCACACCACCGACGTCTACCTGGTGGGGCCAGATGGGATCCTTCGCGACCACATCTTCTTCGGCGCGAGTCCCCAGCTCATCGCCCAGCTGATCCGGAGCGTCGTCGCCTGCGCGTCGGGCGGCCCATGCTGACCGGCACACAGAGGAGGAACCTGATGCGAGCCACTCCCCGCTCCGCCCACGTCGGCGGACTTTTCGTTGGCCTCTTCGCCGCGATGATCGTCGTGAGCGCCTGCTCTTCCGGCGGCGGCGCGTCGATCTCGGTCACGGATCCGTGGGTCCGCGCGACCCCGGCGACCGCCGGCGTGGGCGTGGCGTACATGACGATCCAGAACACGGGGTCGGCCGCGGACGCACTCGTCGGGGCCTCGAGCCCAGTTGCGACGACGGTCGAGATCCACGAGACGATGGTCATGGGAAGCCCCGCGCCGTCGGCCTCTGACGCGATGGGCGGCACGGCCGGCATGAGCCCGATGCCCATGGCGAGCTCGATGCCGACGGCCAGTCCGATGGCCTCGATGTCCGGCGACATGATGGGGATGGAGCCGATCGCCCGCCTGGAGATCCCCGCCGGCGGCACGGTCCAGCTGGCACCGGGCGGCTACCACATCATGCTCATCGGCCTCACGAAGGACCTCAACGTGGGGGACACGGTCCAGGTCACGCTGAAGTTCGAGAAGGCCGGGGACGTCACGGTGACGGCGGACGTGCGAGCGAACTGACGCCAGTCGAGGAACATGCCTGGCGCGCCACCTTGCCTGGCGGCAGCCGGGTCCGGCGATCCGTGCCAGCACGCCGCCGGTAACGAGCGCAAGCACCACGCGGGCCGATCGACCGGTCGCCAGCAGGGGAAGCGGGACGGCTGCAGGGTGGGCGGGCATGACGCCATGCGTCCATGGAAGCCGATCGCCTCCGCTGGTTTCGAGGGCGGCATGGCCCTTGCGCGCATGACCGAAGGTCACCTTTCGTCTTGTATGCAAGGTTACTTGACACGTCTCCAAAGGCACCGGTACTCTGGAGTCCTGAGCCACCGGGTCGGGATTCAAATTGGGGGGCAACGTGTTCGAGACGTTCGTCATCGGCCTGCGCGAAGGCGTGGAGGGGGCGCTCATCGTCGGCATCGTGGCCGCCTTCCTGCGCCAGCGGGGCCGCCCCGACGCGCTGCGCCTCATGTGGGCGGGCGTCGCCATCGCGATCGCGATCTGTCTCGCGGTCGCGGTCGCCCTGCAGGTGTGGTCCGCCGGCCTGCCGGAGGCGCAGCAGGAAGGCCTCGAGACGGTGGTCGGTGCGGCCGCGGTGGTGATGGTCACCTACATGATCGTCTGGATGCGCCGCCATGCTCGTGGAATGAAGCGAGACCTCGAGGATGCGGCCGCCACGGCCCTGGCCGCGGGAACCGCGTGGGCGCTCATCGGGATGGCAGTCCTCGCGGTGCTGCGCGAGGGGTTCGAGACGGCCGTCTTCATGCTGGCGGCGTTCAACGCGAGCGGCTCGGCGCTGGCCGCGGGCATCGGCGCCGTGCTGGGGATCGTTGTCGCGGCGGGCATCGGCTACGGGATCTACCGGGGCGGCATCCGGCTCGACCTCGCCCGCTTCTTCCGGCTGACGGGCCTCGTGCTCGTTCTGGTCGCCGCCGGGCTCGTGGCGACGTGCTTCCATACGGCCCACGAGGCAGGCTGGATCAGCGCGGGCCAGACCCAGGTGGTCGACCTCGGCTGGCTGATCCAGCCCGGCTCCCTGGTCGCCGCGCTCGTGACCGGCGTTCTCGGCCTGCAGGCGCGCCCGGTCCAGATCGAGGTGGCGGGGTGGCTGCTCTACCTTGTCCCGATGATGCTGTTCGTCGCCTGGCCGCAGGCACGAAGGTCCTCTGCCGCGCCGGTTCGCGACGGAGCGCCGATCACGGTGGAGGCGACCAACCGGTGAGGGCCGGCGCGGGCGCCCGGGTCATCCGCCGGCGCCCTGGGGGTAGGAGCCCAGGACGCGAACGAGCGTCGTGACGGCACCCAGCTCGCCAAGCGCGGCGCGGGTCTCCGGAGTCGCGGCATCGGCATCGAGGTCCACCCAGAAGACGTAGTCCCACGGCCGATCGTGGGCGGGTCGCGACTCGAGGCTCGACAGGTTGAGCCCGTGCGCGGCGAACACGGCCAGGCAACGCAGGAGCGTCCCCGGCTCATTGCGAACGCCGAGCACGAGGGTGGTCCGCATGGCGCCGTCGGGCGTCGTCGCGCCGGGCGACGGCGCCGGCAGCTCGACCCCCGGGGCCGCCACGACCAGGAAGCGCGTTCGGTTCTCCGGGACGCTCTCGATCCCGTCGGCGAGGATCTCGAGCCCGAATCGGGCGGCGGCGCGTGGCGACAGGATGGCCGCGGCTCCGCGCTCGCCTCGCTCGACGATCGACTTGCCCGCGCCCGCGGTGTTGTACGTGGTCAGCAGCGTCCAGGTCCGGGTCCGCAGGAACGCGTCCGCCTGGCCGAGCGCCTGGACGTGCGAGTAGACCCGCTCGATGCTCTCGAGGCCCTCGCCCGGCAGCGCGGCGAGGCACAGGTGGACCGGCACCACGACCTCGCCCCGGATCTCGAGGGGGAACTCGAGGAGCAGGTCGTAGTTCTCGCGGACCGTGCCGTTGACGAGGTTCTCGATGGGAACGACGCCGGCGGCGGCGCGTCGGGCGACGACGGCCTCGAAGACCGCGCGGAAGCCGCCCACCGCGAGCGTCGTGGTCGCGGGGCCGAAATACGCGTGGACGGCATCCTCCGCGAACGCACCCGGCTCGCCGGAGAAGGCCGCGAGCGGCGCGTCGTCCGGCCGGTGGGCGTTCATCTGCCGGAGCATACGCGTCGGGCGGTGCCGCGGGCGGGACCGACGGAGCGGGGTTCCGCCCGGCTGAGCCTGGAGCCTACGAGCTGAACCAGTCCGCCGAGTCGAGCGCCGCGTCGGCGTCGATCTCGGCACGGGCGGCCGAACGCGCCGCCTGCGCCCGCACGCTCGCCAGCCGGTCGTTGCCGGCCGCCGCCATGGCGCCGGCCCAGGCGTCGTCGGCGAGGAGGGCACGGAGCGCGGCGAGGTACGCAGCGGCGCATGCGGCGACCAGGCTGACGTCCCGCGCCGACCCCGGGTAACGGCCGGCCGCCCGCTCGCCCGACGCGCCGGCCGGCGGCTCGATCAGGAGCTCCACGAGGGCATCAGCGGCCGCGGTCTCGCCGATCGCGTGGACGTCGAACGCCACCAGGCGCACCCGGCCGCCCAGCACATCCTCCAGCGCTGCATCGAGCGCGCCGAACACGGCGCCGATCGCACCCGCGCTCTCCGCGGTGCCCTCCCACTGGGAATCGCCCGCCGCGAGGACCACGGCGGCCCGCGACCCCGCCGATCGCTCGGAGCCGGAGCCCGTGGTCATGGTCCAGCGCCGCAGGTGGAGCCCGCTGTCCGCTTGGTCGCCAGGGGCATCGGCCGAGGTGCCGGGCGCCACGCTCTCCGCCCGGCCGTCCGGGGCTTCGGCCTCCGGACGCGGGGCGAGACCCGGCTCGCTCATCGCGCGCCGCCCCCGCCGGCCGGTGCCGTGAAGTGGCGCTCGTCGCGCCGGCGCAGCTCCGCCCCGGACTTCCAGATCGCGTACTCCAGCGAGTCCGCCAGCGCGGCGGCCGAGGCGGCGATGATGTTCGTGTCCGAGCCCATGGTGGACCAGGTGCGGGCGCCCTCGGCCGAATCGATGACCACGCGGGTGCGGGCCGCCGTGGCCTCGTTGCCGTCGAGGATGCGGACCTTGTAGTCGCGCAGGTGGACCTGGTCGAGCACCGGGTAGAACGCCCCGAGCGCCTTGCGCAGCGCCGCGTCGAGAGCGTTGACCGGTCCGTTCCCGTCGGCCGCCGTGTGGAGCACCTCGCCGGCAACCTCCACCTTGACCGTCGCCTCGGCCAGCAGCTCGCGGCCCTCGCGCTGCTCCACGAGGACCGTGAAGTCGAGGATGCGGAATGGTGCGACATACCCGGCACTGCGGCGGTGGATGAGCAGCTCGAACGACGCTTCGGCGCCTTCGAAGGCCAGGCCGTCCGCCTCCATCTGCTTGATCAGCTTCGACAGCTCGCGCGGGTCCACGCCCTCCAGCCCGTGGCCCAGCTGCTCCGCGCGGAGCTGCGTGTTGGCCTTGCCGCCCAGCTCGGACACGACCAGCCGGCCGCGGTTGCCGACCAGGGCCGGGTCGACGTGCTGGTAGCTGCGCTCCACCTTGGCGACCGCCGCGCCGTGGACGCCGCCCTTGTGGGCGAAGGCGCTGCGCCCGACGAAGGGCTGGTAGTCGCTCGGCGCCACGTTCGCGATCTCGGCGACGGACCGGCTCAGCTCGGTCAGGTTGGCGATCTCGCCGCCACCCCGGGGCAGCAGCGCCAGGTCGGTCTTGAGCGCGAGGTTCGCCAGGACGCTCACCATGTTCGCGTTGCCACAGCGCTCGCCGTACCCGTTGATCGTGGCCTGCACGTGGCGGATCCCGGCCTGCACCGCGGCGATCGAGTTGGCGACGGCAAGCTCCGCGTCGTTGTGGGTGTGGATCCCCCAGGTGACGGCCGGGGCGTCCGGGTCGACCTCCAGGGCCGCGCGCGTCTCGCCGACGATCCGGACCAGGTCGTCGGTCAGCGTGCCGCCGTTCGTGTCGCACAGCACCAGGCTCCGCGCGCCCGCCTGGCGCGCCGCCCGCAGCGTGGCCAGCGCGTAGCCGGCGTCCGCGCGATACCCGTCGAAGTAGTGCTCCGCGTCGTAGATCGCCTCCCGGCCGCGCTCGGCCAGGAACCCGATCGACTCCGCGATCATGTCCAGGTTCTGGGCCGGCGTCGCGCCCAGGACCTCGGTGACGTGGAGGAGCCAGCTCTTCCCGAAGATCGTCACGACCGGCGTCTCGGCCGCCACGAGCTCCCGCAGGTTCGGGTCCGCCTCGGGCCGGTTCGCCCGGTGCCGGGTGGAGCCGAACGCGGCCAGCCGGGCCCGCTCCCAGCGGATGGACTTCGCCGCCGCGAAGAACTCGACGTCCTTGGGGTTGGAGCCGGGCCAGCCGCCCTCGATGTACGGCATCCCGTACTCATCGAGCATCCGGGCGATGCGCAGCTTGTCGGCGAGCGACAGGATGATGTTCTCGCCCTGGGTTCCGTCCCGGAGCGTCGTGTCGTAGAGGACCACCGGCGGAAGGGCCGGGGTCGTCGGCATCGGGCCGCTCATGGACGCACCGCGGCGAGCTGGGACACTTCTGCCCCGATCCGGGCCAGGATCGCGTCGGCCATGCCGACGGTCCCAACGCGGGTGCAGGCTTCGGCGGCGGCCGGGTCCCGCGGCCAGAGATCGACGGTGCGGAAGCCGGCGTCGAGCGCCGCGCTCACCGCGCGCTCCACCGCCTCCGCGGCGTCCGACCGCCCCAGCGACCAGCGCAGGAGCATGGCCGCGGAGAGGATCGTGCCGATCGGGTTGGCCAGGTCCTGCCCGGCGATGTCCGGGGCGGATCCATGGATCGGCTCGTACAGGCCGTGCAGGCCGTGCGCGGTCCGGCGCGCGCCGACCGACGCCGAGGGGAGCATCCCGAGCGAGCCGGCGAGGACCGACGCCTCGTCCGACAGGATGTCGCCGAAGAGGTTCTCCGTCACGAGCACGTCGAACGAGGCCGGCGAGCGCACGATCTGCATGGCACACGCATCGACGAGCCGGTCGTCGAGCGCCACGTCCGGGTACTCGGCTGCGATCTCGTGCACCACCGTCCGCCACAGGCGCGAGGTGGCCAGGACGTTCGCCTTGTCCACGCTGGTGAGCCGCTTGCGGCGCCCCCGCGCGAGCTCGAAGGCGAGGCGAGCGACCCGGGCGACCTCCGGCTCCGTGTACGGGAGCAGGTCGTGCGCGGCGCGCGCGCCGATCACCCCCGCCGCTTCGCCCCGGGCCCCGAAGTAGAGGCCGCCGGTCAGCTCGCGCACGATCAGCATGTCCACGCCGTCGAGCAGCTCCGGCCGAAGGGGCGAGGCTGCCACGAGGGCCGGATGCACGCTCACCGGGCGGAGGTTCGCGAACAGGCCCAGGCCGCCGCGCATCGCGAAGAGTGCCTGTTCGGGGCGGACCGTCGCGGTCGGGTCGTCCCACCTCGGGCCGCCGACCGCGCCGAGGAGGACCGCGTCGCTCGCCGCGCAGGCGGCCAGGTCCTCGGGGCGGATCGGCACGCCGTACGCGTCGATCCCCGCCCCGCCCACGACGATCTCGTGCCAGGCGATACCGAACCCGAACCGCGCCCCGACCGCGGCCAGGACGCGCCTGGCGACGCCGACGACGTCCGGCCCGACGCCGTCGCCGGGAATGGAGACCAGCCGGTAGGTCGGAGCCGGGAAGCCCGCGAGGCCCGGGTCCGCGAGGCCGCGGCTCGGAAGGTCCGCCTCCGCGGTCATGGCAGGCGCTCCGACGGCCGCAGGACGGGCAGCGCCGCCTGGTCGCGCTCCACCGCCCAGAGCTTGTTGGCGGCCACCACGTACGCCTCCAGCGACGCCTCGATGATGTTCGTCGAGAGCCCGTGGCCGGTCACGACGATCGCGTCGTCGCCCGCGTCCGTGGAACGGCGGCAGCGCAGGAAGACGCGCCCCTGGGCGTCCTCGCCCTCGGTTACGGCCTTGATCTCGTACTCGACCAGCGTCGGCTCCCAGCCCACGACGGGCCGGATCGCCTCGTCCACCGCCCGGTAGAGCGCGTTGACCGGGCCGTTCCCGGTCGACTCACCGGCGCGTTCCTCGCCGTCGAGCGCAAGCCGGACGCTGCCGGTGGACTTCCCGCCGTGCGAGGACGTGACGCTCCAGCCGTCGAGCACGATCGAGGCCGGCAGGTCGCCGGCGCGCTGCTGGACGAGCGCGAGGAGGTCCGCGTCGGTGACCTCCTTCTTCACATCCGCGAGCGCGATCGCCTCGCGGTACACGATGTCCAGGGCATCGCCGGACACGTCATGGCCCAGATCGTGGAGCTTCTTCTGGAGCCCCTTGCGCCCGGACAGCTTGCCGATCGTGAGCTGGCTGCCGGAGAGGCCAACCGACTGCGGGGTCATGATCTCGTAGGTGAGCGGGTTCTTGATCACGCCGTCCTGGTGGATCCCCGACTCGTGGGCGAACGCGTTGGCGCCCACCACGGCCTTGTTCGGCTGGATCGCGAATCCCGTCAGGTGGCTCACCAGCCGGCTGGCGGTCGTGATGTGCTCCGTCTGGACCCGGCTCAGCAGCTCCGGGAACTGGGTGGGGCGCGTCCGCAGCGCCATGACCACCTCCTCGAGGGAGGCGTTGCCGGCGCGCTCGCCGAGCCCGTTGATCGTGACCTCCACCTGGCGCGCGCCGGCCTGGACGGCGGCGAGCGTGTTCGCGGTCGCCAGCCCTAGGTCGTTGTGACAGTGGACCGAGATCGTGGCGCCGGAGCCGACCAGGCCGACGACCCGGCCGACGAGCGCGGCAAACTCGGATGGGATCGCGTAGCCGACCGTGTCGGGGATGTTGACCGTCGTCGCGCCGGCGCCCACCACCGCCTCGTAGACGGCGAGGAGGAAGGCCGGGTCCGTGCGGGACGCGTCTTCGGCGGAGAACTCGATCTCGGCGTCGCGACCCAGCTGCTCGCGGCCGTAGCGGACCCAGCGGACCGCCTCGGCGAGCGCCTCGTCGCGCGACATCCGCAGCTTGTGCTTGAGGTGGATGTCCGAGGTCGCGATGAAGACGTGGAGATGCGGACGCTCCGCGACCCGGATCGCCTCCACCGCCTTCTGTGGATCGCCGTCGCGGCAGCGAGCGAGCGCGGCGACCGCGACGCCCCGGACCTCCTTCGCGATCCGGTTGACCGCCTCCCAGTCGCCCGGCGAGGCGGCAGGGAAGCCGGCCTCGATGACGTCCACGTTGAGGCGGACGAGCTGGCGGGCGACCTCCAGCTTCTCGGCGGCGGTGAGCCCCGCGCCGGGCGCCTGCTCCCCGTCGCGAAGCGTCGTGTCGAAGACCCGGACCGTGCCCGCGGGCACGAACGGGCCGGCCGGTACCGGGACGGACATCAGCGACCCTCCCCCGCCGCGCCCGAGGCCGCCGCCTGCGCCTGGCCGGCCTGGACCGTGACCGGGTCCAGGAACGGCATGGCTGCCCGGAGGCGCGCGCCGACCTGCTCGATCTGGTGGTCGCGATCGACCGCGCGCAGCCGCTCGAACTCGGCGCGGCCGCTGTCGTTCTCGGCGATCCAGCGCGCCGCGAACGTCCCGTCCTGGATCTCGTGCAGGACCTGTTCCATGGTGGCGCGGGTCCGCTCGTCGATGATCCGCGGGCCGCTGACGTAGTCGCCGTACTCGGCCGTATCACTGACGCTGAAGCGCATGAAGTTGAGGCCGCCGCGGTACATCAGGTCCACGATGAGCTTGAGCTCGTGGAGCGTCTCGAAGTAGGCCAGCTCGGGCTGGTAGCCCGCCTTGACGAGCGTCTCGAAGGCCATCTTCACGAGGGCCGCGGTCCCGCCGCACAGGACGGACTGCTCGCCGAACAGGTCCGTCTCGGTCTCCTCCTTGAACGTCGTCTCCAGGACGCCTGCCCGCGTCGCGCCGATCGCGCGCGCGTAGGCGAGCGTCCGGGCACGCGCCGTGCCGGTGGCGTCCTGCTCAACCGCGAACAGCGCGGGAACGCCACCGCCCGCCCGGTAGACCGAGCGGACCAGGTGGCCGGGCCCCTTCGGGGCGACCATCCCGACGTCGATTCCCGCCGGCGGGCTGATCCGCGCGAACCGGATGTTGAAGCCGTGAGCGAACATCAGGAGCGCGCCCGGCTTCAGGTTGGCCGCGATGTCCGTCTCGAAGACCGCTTTCTGGGCGGTGTCGGGGACCAGGATCATGACGACGTCGGCGCCGCGCACGGCGTCGGCGACGTCGGCCACGCGAAGGCCCGCGTCCTCGGCGATGCTCCGGCTCTTCGAGGTGGGCGGCAACCCCACCACGACGTCCACGCCGGATTCGGCGAGGTTGAGCGCGTGGGCGTGGCCCTGGCTCCCGAACCCGATGATCGCGACCGTCTGGCCGGCGAGCGCCGCCGGGTCGGCATCCGCGTCGTAGTACATCCGCGCCGTCATCGTTTCGTGGCCTCCTCGATGGACTGCGAGCCGCGGGACATCACGACCGTCCCGGTCCGCACCAGCTCCTTGATCCCGTAGCCGCGGAGGAGCGCGATGAGCGCGTCCACCTCGGTCTCCGTGCCGGTCGTCTCCACGATCACCGACTCCGGTGCCATGTCCACGATCCGGGCCTTGTACATCTCGACGATCGAGATCAGCTCGCCGCGGTTGCGATCCGTGGCGCGGACCTTCACGAGCGCCAGCTCGTGCTGGACCGTCGGGTCGTCCGTGACGTCCTGCACTTTGAGCACGTCGATCAGCTTGTAGAGCTGCTTGGCAGCCTGCTCCACGTTCACGTCGTCGCCGCGCAGGGTGATGGTCATCCGCGAGATCTCGGGATCGTCCAGGTGGCTGACGGCGAGCGACTCGATGTTGAAGTTGCGGGCCCGCATCAGGCTGGCCACGCGGTTCAGGACGCCCGGACGGTTGTTCACGATCGCCACGAGGACGTGGCGGCGCTGGGCGCCGGTCCCGGGGACCGTCCGCGGGGGTGGCGCGGCGTGGGCGGCGGGCTGCTGCGTGTCGCTCATTCGTCGACCTCTCCCCACGTTTCGATCAGGTCGGAGAGGCCCCTGCCGGCCGGCATGATCGGGAAGACGTTCTGCTCCTCGGCGATCTCGAACCAGACGAGCGTCGGCCCATGGACGGCGTTCGCCGCCTCGATTGCCGGGCGCACCTCGTCGGGCGAGCGGACCTTCCAGGCCGGGATGCCGTAGGCGTCGGCGAGCTTCAGGAAGTCGGGCCCGAAGAGGTGCGACGAGTGGAAGTTGCTCGCGTAGAAGAGCTCCTGCCACTGCCGGATCATGCCGAGCTTGTGGTTGTCCATGAGCGCGATGTGGACCGGGATCCGGTCCTGGACGAGCGTCGCCAGCTCCTGGATGGTCATCTGGAAGCCACCGTCGCCACACACGGCCCAGGTGGACTTGTCGGGCCGGCCCAGCGCCGCCCCCATGGCCGCCGGCATGGCGTAGCCCATCGTGCCGAGACCGCCCGAGGAAAGGTGGCTGTGGGGGCGGCGGTACCCCGCGTAGCGCGCCATCCACATCTGGTTCTGCCCGACATCGGCGACCATCGTCGCGTCGTGGCCGGTGGCCTCGCCGATCTCGGAAACCACGAAGTCGGCCGACAGGAGCCCGTCCCGCCAGGCCCCCGAGCCGTGCCAGCTGCCGGCCAGCGACTCACGCCGCCACTCGTCCAGCTGGGCGTGGTAGTCCGCCCGCTCGGCCGGGTCGGTGACGGGCAGCATCGTGAGAAGCGCTGCCATGACGCGCTTGGCATCACCCACGACGGGGATTTCCACGGCAACGTTCTTGCCGATCTCGGCCGGGTCGATGTCCACGTGGACGATCCGGGCGAAGGGCGCATACGTCTTGACGCTGCCCGTCACGCGGTCGTCGAAGCGCATCCCGATCGCCAGGATCAGGTCGGCCGACTGGATCGCCCGGTTGACGTGCTTCCAGCCGTGCATCCCCATGTAGCCGTAGGCGAGCGGGTGCGTCTCGTCGATGGCGCCGATCCCCAGCAGCGTCCAGGCCACGGGGATCTGGGTCCGCTCGGCGAGCTCGCGCAGCTCGGTCATCCCGTCGGCGATCAGCACCCCGTGACCGGCGAAGATGATCGGACGCCTGGCGCGGCTGATCTCCTCCGCGACCAGGCGGAGCTGGCGGGCGTGGCCGGATAGGTTGGGACGGAAGCCGGGCAGGCCCGCCGCGATCTCCTCGTCGGAGGGATGCGGCGCGCTCGTCTCCTGTTGAAGCGCGTCCTTCGTGATGTCGACGTGGACCGGTCCCGGGCGGCCGGTCCGGGCGATGTAGAAGGCCTCGGCGAGCACGCGGGGCAGGTCGTCCGCGTCCCGGACCAGGTAGTTGTGCTTCGTCATCGGGAGCGTGATCCCGGTGATGTCGATCTCCTGGAACGCGTCCTTCCCGAGCAGCGCGCTGGCCACGTTGCCCGTGATCGCGACCATCGGGACGGAGTCCAGCTGCGCGGTCGCGATGCCGGTGACGAGGTTCGTGGCTGCCGGGCCGGAGGTGCCCAGGCAGACGCCCACTTTGCCGGTTGCCCGCGCGTACCCGTCGGCGGCGTGGGCGGCGCCCTGCTCGTGGCGGACCAGGACATGGCGGAGGGCGGGATGGTCGCCCAGGACGTCGTAGAGGGGCAGGATGACCCCTCCGGGATACCCGAACAGGACGTCCACACCCTGGCGCAGGATCGCCTCGCAGACCACGTCGGCACCGATCCGCGCCCGGCGTTCGCGGCGATCGGCGGCTTCGGCGTGCACGCGATTGCCCTCGCGGAGCATGTCGCGGCGTGCCTGCTCGATCGCGTCCGCCGCAGCGGTGCCGTCACCCGGGAGGTGGCTGCGCCGCGTCGCCGGGGCGGGAGCCGCTTCGCCAGGGCCGGCCGGCGGGGCCGTTCCGTCGCCCGGGGCCGGCTCGGCGGTTCGGTCGCCGGCGCCGGCCGGC
>JARLHH010000012.1 GCA_031292335.1 Candidatus Limnocylindrales bacterium
GCGCATTCCCGCTCTGCGAGGCCTGCGCCGCCGAGTACGCGGACCCGGGCAACCGGCGCTTCCACGCCGAGCCGGTGGCCTGCCCTCGTTGCGGACCGCGGCTCGCGTATCGCCGGACCGAGGCGCCGGCGCCGGAGGCGCACGAGGAGGCTGCCCTGGCGGCCACCGTCGCGGACCTGCGGGCAGGCAGCATCGTGGCGGTCAAGGGCCTCGGCGGTTACCACCTCGCCTGCGATGCGACGGACCTGGCGGCCGTGGCGCGCCTGCGTGACCGGAAGCGCCGCTGGGCGAAGCCGTTCGCGGTCATGGTCCGCGACCTGGCGGCCGCACGCGCCCTGTGCCACGTGACGGCCACCGAGGCGGCGCTCCTGACGGGCCCGGCCCGCCCCATCGTGCTGCTCGTCGCGCGCCGCCGCGGCACGCCGGCCCTGGCGCAGTCCGTGGCGGCGGGGAATCGCCGGCTCGGGATCTTCCTGCCCTATACGCCCCTCCATCACCTCCTCCTCGAGGCCGTCGGCCGGCCGCTCGTGCTCACGTCGGGCAACCTGTCCGACGAGCCCCTGGCCACCGATGACGCCGATGCGGCGACACGCTTGGCCGGCCTCGCGGACTCGTTCCTGACACACGATCGCGAGATCCGGGCCCGCTACGACGATTCGGTGACCCGGGTCGTCGCCGGCCGCGAGTCGCTGGTCCGGCGTGCGCGCGGCCACGCCCCGGAAGCGCTGCCCCTGCCCGTCGGCGCGCCGCGCCCCATCCTGGCCGTGGGAGCGGAGCTGAAGCACACGTTCACGCTCGCCCGGGGCGCGCGGGCACATGTCGCGCCCCACAACGGTGACCTCGAGGATCTCGCCACCCACCGCGCCTTCACCGACGGGCTGGCCCACCTGTCGCGGCTCCTGGCGCTGGAGCCGGAGGTGGTGGCGCACGACCGTCACCCGGAGTACCTCTCCACGAAGTACGCGCTGGCCCACTTCCCCGCCGGGCGCCGGATCGCCGTCCAGCATCACCACGCGCACGTCGCCTCGTGTGCCGCCGAGCACGGCATCACGTCGCCGTTCCTCGGGGTCGCCTACGACGGGCTGGGGATGGGCGATGACGGGACGCTGTGGGGCGGTGAGCTCCTCGTCGCCGACCTGGTCGGGTATCGCCGGGTCGCCCGCTTCGGGCGCGCGCCGCTGCCCGGCGGGGCGCTGGCGGTCAAGCGGCCCTACCGGATGGCGCTCGGCTACTTGCTGGGCGCCGAGGCGCTTGGAAACGGCGACGGACCGGGCGTCGCCGGGGCGCGGGGAGGCGACGCGGACCTCTCCGCCGAGCTGATCGACCGGCTCGATCCGCGGGAGGTGGCCGTCGTCCGGACCCAGGTCGCGCGCGGCCTCAACGCTCCCCTGGCTTCGTCAGCCGGCAGGCTCTTCGACGCGGCGGCAAGCCTCCTCGGCCTGCGCGACGTGGCGGAATACGAGGCGCAGGCGGCGATCGACCTGGAGATCGCGGCAGGTGACCGGGCAGCCGCGCCGCTCCCGTATGCGCTGGAGCGCGACGGTGGCCTGTTCGTCTACGATCCGCGCCCGACGGTCGCCGCGCTCCTCGCCGGCCGGGCCGCGGGGCGCCCGGTGGGGGCCCTCGCGGCGGCGTTCCACGAGACCATCGCGGAGATGACCCGTGAGCTGTGCGCGGACGCCGCGACGTCCACCGGGATCCGCACGGTCTGCCTCTCCGGTGGCGTCTTCCAGAACCGCCGGCTCGCGACTACGCTGCTCCGGCGGCTGGCCGGGGACGGCTTCGAGGTCTTCATCAACCGCCGCGTCCCGGTGAACGACGGCGGAATCAGCTACGGTCAGGCGGCGATTGCCGCGGCGACGATGGCGGCCGAAACGGCCGCGGACTCCGGCGTCCCCGCCGGGCCTGCACCAGGAGGAAAGTAGCAGCCATGTGCCTCGGGATTCCCGGTCGGATCGTCGAGATTCGCGACGACGGCGGCCTGCTGATGGGCAAAGTCGACTTCGGGGGCGTCCGCAAGGACGCCTGCCTCGCCTACATCCCGGAGGCCCAGCTCGGCGACTACGTGATCATCCACGTCGGCTTCGCGATCTCCCGTGTGGACGAGGACGAGGCGCTCAAGACGCTCGAGATCCTGGCCGCGATGGGCGACCTGATGCAGACCGAGCTCGCCACGATGGGCCCCGGCATGGACGCGCCAGCGGTCGTCTCCGATGACGGCGGGCCGGCCGGCGGCGTCTTCGCGGCGCCGGCGACGGGGGCGCCCGGGGGCCCCGCGTGAAGTACCTCGACGAGTACCGCGACCCGGTCCTGGCCGGCAAGCTCGTCGCGGAGATCCACCGGATCACGACCCGGCCGTGGACGCTCATGGAGGTCTGCGGCGGCCAGACGCACACGATCGTCAAGCAGGGGATCGACGAGGCGCTGCCCGAAGGCGTGCGGATGATTCACGGCCCCGGTTGCCCGGTCTGCGTCACGCCGCTCGAGCAGGTCGACAAGGCGCTAGCCATCGCGGCCCGCCCGGACGTCATCTTCACGAGCTACGGCGACATGCTGCGCGTGCCGGGCTCCACGACGGACCTGCTCGCGCTCAAGGCCAGGGGCGCGGACGTCCGGATCGTGTACTCGCCGCTCGACGCGCTCAAGATCGCCGTCGCCAACCCGGACCGGCAGGTCGTCTTCTTCGCGGTCGGCTTCGAGACGACCGCGCCCGCGAACGCCATGGCGGTCGCCGAGGCGGCCCGCCGCGGGATCGACAACTTCAGCGTGCTCGTGTCGCACGTGCTGGTTCCACCCGCGCTCGTCGCGCTCCTCGAGTCGCCCACCAACCAGGTCCAGTCGTTCCTGGCGGCGGGCCATGTGTGTGCCGTGATGGGCTGGACCGAGTACGAGCCGATCGCCGCGAAGTACCGCGTCCCGATCGTGGTCACGGGCTTCGAGCCGCTCGACCTCCTGGAGGGCATCCTGATGGCGATCCGGCAGCTGGAGGACGGTCGCCACGAGGTGGAGAACCAGTACGTCCGCGCGGTGCGCAGGGAGGGCGTGCCACCCGCCCAGAAGCAGATCTTCGAGGTCTTCGAGGTGGGCGCGCGGAAGTGGCGCGGGATCGGCGAGATCCCCGCTTCGGGCTACCGGCTGCGCGGGAAGTACGCCCGCTTCGATGCCGAGCTGCGGTTCTCGGTGGGCGACATCCACACCCAGGAGCACCCGGCCTGCATCGCCGGCGCGATCCTCACCGGCGAGAAGACGCCGCTCGACTGCACCGCCTACGGCACGCTGTGCTCGCCCCAGCGGCCGCTCGGGGCACCCATGGTGAGCTCCGAGGGGACGTGCGCGGCGTTCCACTCCGCCGGGCGCGGGCTGGCTGGCCTGCGGACCGGCTCGCCCGCGATGCCGCTCCTGCAGATCGCGCCGATCCCACCCGCCCGGTCCGCCGGGACGGCGGAGGTGAGCCGATGAGCAGCACCGTCGATCCCCGGGCAGGCGCGCCGACGTCCGCGCCGGCAGCGGCGGGCGGGGTCACCATCGACGCGAACGGGGTTGCCTGCCCCGCCCCGATCCCGGAGGACGCGCGGGTCATCCTGGGCCACGGGTCCGGCGGCCAGCTTTCGGCGGCGCTCATGCGCGATGTCATCGGGCCGGCCCTGGCGGCCGCCGCGCCCGGCGGGCCGCTCAACGATGCGGCGGTCGTCGAGATCGCCGGCGCGCGACTCGCCTTCACGACCGATTCGTACGTCGTCAGCCCGCTCGTCTTCCCGGGCGGCGACATCGGCGAGCTGGCCGTCAACGGCACCCTGAACGACCTCGCGATGATGGGCGCCCAGCCCGTCGCGATCTCGCTTGCCTACGTCATCGAGGAAGGCCTGCCGTTCGAGGAGCTGCGGGCGATCACCGCGTCAGCCGCCCGTGCGGCCGCCCGCGCCGGGGCCCGCATCGTGACCGGCGACACGAAGGTGGTGGGTCGCGGAGCCGCCGACCGGCTCTTCGTGAACACGGCCGGAATCGGGCTGATCGGCGACGGCGTGGCGCCCGCCGCGGACCGCGCGGCCGTCGGCGACGCGATCATCCTGTCCGGTCCGATCGGCCTCCACGGGGTGGCGATCATGAGCGTTCGCGAGGGCCTCGAGTTCGAGGTCGAGATCGCGTCCGACACGCAGGCGCTCAACGGCCTGGTCGCCGCCATGCTTGCCATCGAGCCTGACATCCACGTCCTCCGCGACCCGACTCGGGGAGGCCTGGCCTCCGCGCTCAACGAGATCGCGATGACCTCCGGCGTCGGCATGGTGCTCGACGAGCCGGCGATCCCGATCCCGGGACCCGTGCGGGCGGCCTGCGAGATGCTGGGCCTGGATCCCTACCACGTGGCCAACGAGGGCAAGCTCGTGGCGATCGTGCCGGCCGCGTCGGCGGCGGCGGTGGTGACGGCGATGCGGGCGCTCCCCGAGGGCGCCGGCGCGGCGGTCATCGGCATGGTCGTCGCCGATCATCCCGGGATGGTGACGCTCCGCACGATCGTCGGAAGCGAGCGGATCGTGGACATGCTGGTGGGGGAGCAGCTGCCCCGGATCTGCTGACCCGGTGCCGCGGGCGAGGTGCCGGCCGGCCCCCCTGCCGACCGGCAGGGGGGGCACCTGCCGGTCGGTCCTGTGAACGGGCCATCGGCACCTTATGCGCAGATGCGCATGGTTGGATGATCCGCGCATGGACGCGATCTGGAGCCTCCAGTCGGAGGTCATGAAGATTCTCGCCAGCCCGCGACGGCTGGAGATCCTTCACCTGCTCGCCGACGAGCCGAAGGAAGTCGGCCGCCTGGCGGACGAGATGGGGATCAGCCAGCCGAACGTTTCCCAGCATCTCGCGGTGATGCGCGCGGCGGGGATCGTGGAGGCGGAACGCGACGGGCGCGAGGTCCGCTATCGGCTGACCGACCCGGACGTGATCGCCGCCTGCAGCCTCATGCGGGGCGTGCTCATGCGCCGGCTCGCCCGCCTGGGCGAGCTGTCCGAGGTCTCCCAGCCGGCGGACGGGCGCGCGCTTGCCGCTGTCTCGCAGGCCAGCTGAGGTGAGCGCGTTGGACGAGCCGATCAACCTGGTGCTCTTCTCCGGCACCGACGACAAGCTCCAGGCAGCGGCTGTGATGACGGCCGGGGCTGCCGCCCTCGGCCGGCGGGTCAACATCTTCCTCCAGTACTGGGCGCTCGACGCGTTCCGGAAGGACCGGATCGGGGCCGGGCGCGGGCTCAGCCCAGAAGCCGGCGAGGCCGGCGCCGTGCTGGTCGCGGCCGCCGCGCAGGCCGGCCAGGCGCCGTGGCACGAGACCCTCCGCCAGGCGAAGGATCTTGGCGATGTCGACATCCAGGCGTGCTCGCTTTCGATGGACGTCCTCAAGATCGAGGAGGGCGACCTCGACCCATTGGTCGACGGGGTCGAGGGCGTGACCGCCTTCTACCTCAACGCGGGCGACGGCCACATCGTCTTCATCTAGGCGGAACACGGGCGCGGCCGCGTCGCGGCCAGGTCGCCGACGAGCAGGAAGGGTTCGGGAATGCCACTCGAGATCGCACAGCGGGTCGATGCAAAGGGTCTCGCGTGCCCGATGCCGATCGTCAAGACGGCCCAGGCCGTCAAGTCCATGGCCAGCGGCCAGCTCCTGGAGGTGCTCGCCACGGACGCAGGCTCCACCAAGGACTTTGCCGCCTGGTGCAAGACGACCGGCAACGAGCTCGTCGAAAGCAGCGCCGAGGGCGGCGTCTATCGCTTCGTCCTCCGGCGGAAGTGAGGGACGACAAGATGACCGCAGTTGCAGAGCCGCCGATGGCCGTCGCGGACGAGCCGAGCGTGGCCCCTGCTCCCGTCACCGGCGACGGTGGTGCCACGAAAGCTAAGGACGTCCTGATCATCCTGTACAGCGGTGACCTCGAGAAGACCTGGGCGGCCATGATCCTCGCCTCCACGAGTGCTGCCATGGGCGTGAAGACGCGCGTGTTCGTCACGTTCTGGGGTCTGCCCACCTTCATCAAGGACTCCCGGCGCATCACAGGCGACAACTGGATGCAGAAGATGCTGGCCTTCATGAAGCGACCCGGCATGAGCCACCGGAAGATGTCCACGATGAACTTCATGGGCATGGGGCCCTGGATGCTGCATTGCCTGGCCAAGCAGTACAAGGCAGCCGGCCCCAAGGAGCTCCTCGAGGTCGCCCAGGCCCTGGGCGTCGAGTTCATCCCCTGCCAGATGACGATGGACCTGTTCGGCCTCAAGCGCGAGGACTTCATCGAGGGCATGGGCGAGCCGGTCGGCGCCGCAACCGTGATCGGCCTCATGACCGAGGGAAGCGCACCGCTCTTCATCTGACCCAGCCGGCGCGCGAGCCCCACGCGATGCTCATCCCCGGCCGGCTTGCGCGCCTTCACCCCTCGCATCGGGAGGAATGAACCCGGCATGGCTGCGACCATCACCCGAACCGTCGACGCCCGAGGCAGCTTCTGCCCGGGTCCCCTGATGGAGCTCATCCGCGCGATCAAGGAGTCCGAGGTCGGCGACACGATCGCCGTCTGGTCGGCCGACAAGGGCAGCAAGGTCGACATCCCGAAGTGGATCGAGAAGGCCGGCCACACGCTGGTGGGTGTCGAGTCGAAGGACGGCTACGACGAGATCATCGTCACCAAGGCCCGGTAGCGTCCGTGAAGCACGTCGTCGTCCTGGGCGGCGGGGTCGGAGGGACCCTCGCCGCCAACCTGATCGCCCGCAAGCTCAAGCGCGCCATCGCGCGGGGTGAGGCGAAGGTCACGGTTGTCGACGGCACCGGAGAGCACGCCTACCAGCCCGGCTACATGTACATCGCGATGGGCAACGAGCGCCCGGAGCGGCTGCACCGGCCGGAGCGGTCACTTCTCGACGGGAACGTCGAACTGCTCGTCGAGACGATCGAGCGGATCGACCCGGCGACCTCGCTCGTGACGATGGCGTCGGGCGCGAAGGTCCACTTCGACCAGCTCGTCATCGCGACCGGCTGTCGGATCCTGCCCGGCGAGATCAAGGACTTCGAGACGGAGGCCTACCACTTCTACACGCCCGGGGCGTCGGCCCGCCTGCGCAAGGCGCTGGACGCCTTCAAGGGCGGCAAGATCGTGATCGGCATCGCCGGGATCCCGTACAAGTGCCCGCCGGCGCCGCTCGAGGTCGCCTTCCTGATCGAGGCGGAGCTCCGCGCGCGCGGCCTGCGCGACAGTACGCAGCTCACCTTCCTCTCGCCGATCAACCGTGCCTTCACCATCGAGAGCGTGAGCGACATGGCGACGCCCATCTTCGCGGAGAAGGGGATCGAGCTCCAGCTCCTCGCCGGCGTCGACTCGATCGACGCGGAGCGCAAGGTCGTGATCACCGACGCGATGGAGGAGTATCCCTACGACCTGCTGATCTGCGTCCCGCCGCACAAGGGCGTCCAGGCCATGATCGACTCGGGCCTCGCGCCGAAGTCGGGCTGGCTCCCGACCGACCGCCATACGCTCCAGGTCAAGCACCTCGTTCCCGCGAACACGCCCGACGCGGAGGTCCCGCGGTACCCGAACATCCACGCCCTCGGCGACGCGACCGACCTGCCGCTCTCGAAGGCCGGCTCCACCGCCCACTTCGAGGCGCCGATCGTCGCGGAGCGCGTCAGCTCGCTGGTCATGGGGCGCGAGCCGGAGGGGAAGGACGCGCGTTACACCGGCAAGGTGATGTGCTTCTTCGAGGTCGGTGACGGCAAGGGCACGCTCCTCCAGTTCGACTACGAGCACCCACCCCGGCCGCCCAAGCCGAACCAGCTCTGGCACCTGGGCAAGATGGTCTTCAACAAGACCTACTGGCACACGGTCCCGCGGGGCCGCGTCTGACGCCCGGGAGCGCCGGCAGGCGGGGCGGCCCGGCCGCCGTGCGTGACGTTCCGTCCCTCGCGCAGGCGGCCCGCACATCGCGCCCTCCCGTCTGGCGCGGCGAGCTCCTCGTACAATCGCGGCCATGAGCGAATCCCGCACTCCGCCTGCCGGCCCGGCCGGCCACGTCTTCCCGCGCGTCTTCGGGCGTGCGCTGCCCGTCGTGGAGCGCGGGGAGGGCAGCACGCTCCACGCGTCCGACGGGCGCACGTACCTCGACGCGGCCGGTGGCGCGATCGTCGTCAACGTGGGTCACGGGCGGCGAAGCGTGGCGGACGTCATGGCGGCACAGGCGTCCCGTGTCGCCTACGCCCACGGCACGGCCTTCACGAGCGCGGCGCTGGAGGCGTACGCGGAGGAGCTGGGGCCGATCCTGCCGCTCGACGCGCCGGCCGTCTACCCGGTCTCCGGCGGCTCCGAGGCGATCGAGACGGCGCTCAAGATGGCCAGGGCCTACCACCTTGCGCGGGGCGAAGCCGACCGGCAGATCGTGATCGCCCGCTGGGGGAGCTATCACGGCAACTCGCTCGGGGCGCTCGACCTGTCCGGCCGGCAGCCGCTCCGCCGTCCGTACGAAGCCTGGCTGGGCCGCTTCCGGCATGTCTCCGCCGCGTATCCCTACCGCGCCGGCGAGCCGCGATCCAACGCTCTGGGAGATGTCGCGGACCTCGCCGGCGAGCTGGAGCGGGTGATCATCGGCGCTGGGCCCGGGACTGTCGCGGCGTTCGTCGCCGAGCCGATCGTGGGGGCCACCCTCGGCGCGGTCGTGCCGCCGGATGGCTACTGGCCGGCGATCGCGGACGTCTGCCGCCGGCACGGCGTGCTGCTCGTCGCCGACGAAGTCATGACCGGCTTCGGTCGCACCGGCCGCTGGTTCGGCGTCGACCACTGGAGCGTCCGGCCGGACCTCCTCGCGGCCGCGAAGGGCGCCACCTCGGGCTACTGGCCATTCGGCTTCGTGGCCGCGGCCGGCCCGATCTACGAGGCCATCGCCGCGGGCGGGTTCGTCCATGGCTTCACGTTCAGCCACTCGATCACGGGGGCCGCCGTCGCGCGCGAAGTGCTGCGGATCCTGCGCGAGGAGGACCTGGTGGCGGCCTCCGCGGTCAAGGGCCGGCGGCTGGCCGGCCTGCTGGCGGAGCGCCTGGCGGATCATCCCCACGTCGGCGAGATCCGGGGCCGCGGGCTGATGGTGGGCCTGGAGATCGTGGCCGACCGCGCGACCCGGGCACCGTTCCCGCGCGCCGAGCGTCGGACGGAGGCGCTCGTGGCCGCCGCGCGCGAGCGCGGGGTCCTGGTCTACTCGGGCACCGGGAACGCGAACGGCGTCGACGGCGACCTCGTGCTCCTCGGTCCGCCCTTCGTGGTGACCGACGACGAGCTCGTGCGGATCGCCGACGGCGTCGCCGGCGCGGTGGACGCCGCGACGGCAGGCGTGGCCGCCGGCTGATCCCGGGTCCACTGACCGAGCGCCGCGGTTGGCCGGGACGGGTCGACCCCCAGCCGCGTGGCCCGGGTCGTGGAGCGGGAGCCTCAGCGACGGGGCGCGAGTCCGCGTCGCAGCAGGCCGATCCCGAGCAGGAGGACCAGGCCCGGCACCAGCAGGTCGCCGAGAGACGGGAAGCCCGGGACGACGCTGCCGAGCGCCCCCCAGCCCCCCCAGATCACGAAGAAGCCGCCGATCCAGGCCTGCCAGCCAGCCCCGCTCCCGCGCCGCATTCGGACGGCGGACACGGCGAACAGGGCCAGCCCTGCACCGAGTGTGCCCCAGCCACCGGTGCCCCGCCCGATGACCTCGGCCGCGAACCGGAGCACGCCGTAGCCGGCCAGGATCGCCCCCAGGTTGAGCGCCCACGCACCGGCTCGACCGGTCGCGACCCACGCCAGCATGACCCCGCCGACGAGCGCGAGCGCGAGTGACCCGACGGTCCGCACCCCCGGGACGAACTGTTCCAGGACCAGGTACGCGCCGAACGCGACCAGCAGGAGGCCGATCCACAGGCCCATCCGGCCGGCTGCAGCCTCGCCGATCGACCAGTGGACCGCACGCAAGCCCGGGCCGTGCGTGTCGGCGCCCGCGTTTCGCCGGCGTCCCGTCGGTCCTTCGCCGGCGCCCGCCGGGCGGGTGCTTGTCGGCGGCGGGCCGTCGATGACCTCGCCCTTGAGGGCGCGGAAGCGCCGTTCGAAGTCGTCGTCCGGGGGGTGCGACTCGCTCATTCAGGTGGCCTCGCGCGGCCCGGTGCCGGCGCCCGAGCCGGACGGAGAGTCGGTGGCGGGCTGGGGGTCGTCCGACTCGACATGGGAGAAGCCAACCCGAGCCGCGATCCAGCCAAAGGGACCCGGCGCCCACCAGTTCCAGCGCCCCAGCAGGCGCATCGCCGCGGGAACCAGCGTCACCCGGACGATGCTCGCGTCGATCGCGACCGCGATCGCCATGCCGACGCCGATGGACTTGATCGTGATCTCGTCGGCCAGCACGAACGCGGAGAAGACACAGACCATGATCAGCGCCGCTCCCGTGATCACCCGGGCCGTGCGCACCACGCCTTCCACGACGGATGCCGTGTTGTCGCCCGTGCGGCGCCACGCCTCCTGGATCCTGGAGAGCAGGAGCACCTCGTAGTCCATCGAGAGCCCGAAGATCACGCAGAACATGATGATCGGGATGCCGGCGATCGTGAACCCGGGCGACTGGAATGCCAGGACGTTCGCCAGGTTGCCGTCCTGGAAGATCCAGACCAGGGCGCCGAAGCTGGCGGTCGCGGATAGGAGCGTCATGAAGACGGCCTTGAGCGGCAGCACGACCGACCCGAACAGGAGGAAGAGGATCACCGCGGTCGCCAGCATCGTCCAACCCACCGCGAACGGGAGGCGGTCGGCCTGGCCGGCCAGGAAGTCGGCGCCCAGCGCGGCGGTGCCGCCGACCTCGGCGCCCGTCATGGGTGCCTCGACGGACAGGGCGCGCACGATCGGGACCAGCGAGGTCGCCTCGGGACGGGACGCGACGTAGGGGCTGATCGCGTTCAGGCGAACGGTGTCGCCCGAGACGTACTGGGCCAGCAAGGCCGCCACGCCGGCCGGCCGCTGCGCCGGCGGGAGCGCGAAGAGCGCCTGCACCTGGGCCGCCGGGAGCGCGAGGCCGGTCTTTGGGTCGCTGATCGTGAAGAAGCTCTCCACGCGCGAGATGCCCGGCACGGCCCCCAGGCGTGTCGCATAGTCCTGGAGCGCGGCAATCCCGCCCGGGCTGGTGGGATCGCCGGAGAGGTCGGCCAGGATGACCATCGGGGTCGTCTCGCCCGGCGGGAAGTCCGCCTCGAGCTTGACGAACGTGTCGCGGCTCTCCAGGCCGGACGGGAGCACCTCCGCCCCGGGGACGCCCTGCTCCAGGTGGAGGAACGGCGTGCCGAGCGCCAGCAGCAACGCGACGATGGGCAGCAGGACGCGCCACGGGTGGGCCATCACCCCGCGCGCGACGCGCCCCCAGCGGCTGGGGTGGCCGGGATCGGTGACCTCGAGGACGACCTCTCCCTCGGTGATGGCGCCCTGTTCACCGCGCAGGCGATGGCGGAGGCCGGCCAGGCTCAGCCGGTTCACCCGGTGCCCCAGCATCCCCAGCACTGCCGGCAGGAAGGTGAGCGCGAAGAAGACCGAGCTGGCGACCACGAGCGCGCTCCCGAGCCCGATCGAGCGGATCGTGGCGAACGGGAAGACCATCAGCCCGGAGAGGCCGATCGCGACGGCGATGCCGGAGAACATCACGGCCTTGCCGCTCGTCGCGACGGCCCGCGCCACGGCATCGCCCACCTCGCGACCGCGGGCCAGCTCCTCGCGGAAGCGGCTCGTCAGGAAGAGCGAGTAGTCGATCGCCAGGGCGAGCCCGAGCATGGAGGCGATGTTGAGCACGAAGATGCTCATCGTCGTGAGCTGGGCGAGCCAGTAGACAAGACCCAGGGAGGTCGGGATCGCGAGGCCCGCGACCAGGAGCGGCATCCCCGCCGCGACCGCGGACGTGAACACGAGGAGCAGCACGATCGCCACGATCGGCAGGCTGACCAGCTCGGCGCGCTCGAGGTCCTTGCCCGCCGAGTTCGACGTGTCGATGGTGAAGGGGGCGTAGCCGGAGACGCTGACGGCGTAGCCGGCCGGCGGGGCCAGCTCCGC
>JARLHH010000114.1 GCA_031292335.1 Candidatus Limnocylindrales bacterium
CTCTGGGCGTCGAGGACGCCCGAATGACGCGAAGGACGCGGCAATGGGCGAGGCCCGGCTCAGGGAGATCGTTCGGTAGGCCGGCGAAGGGCCGAGCGGGCCCGCTTGTTCATGAGGCCCTCGAACTGGCCCCTGGGGCCGCAACGCCGCCAAGCTTCACGCCGCCCCCGCGTGCCTTGGCCTCGTACATGGCGGCGTCGGCAACATCGAGCGCCTGGTCGGGTGCGCCCGCCGTGCGGTCGAGGAAGACCAGGCCGAACGAGGCGCCCACGGCGACGTCCCCGGCCGGGATCGTGAGTGGTTCGCACAGCTGGGCATGGATGCGCCGGGCAAGGGCCTCCGCCGTCCTGACGTCGGGGACCCGCTCCAGCAGCAGCGCGAACTCGTCGCCGCCGAGGCGCGCCGCGACGTCGGTGAACCGGATGGCCTTCTTCAGCCGAGAGCCCGTCGCCCAGATCACGGCGTCGCCCGCCGCGTGGCCGAGCCGATCGTTGATTCCCTTGAACCCGTCGAGGTCGAGCACGAGGACCGCCGCCGTCTGCCTGCCCCGGCGGGCCCTCGCGACGGCAATCTCGAGCCGATCCCGGAAGCCCTGCCGGTTCAACAGGCCCGTCATCGGATCACGGCTGGTCAGCTCGTGCTCGTCGTTGGCCTGCCAGACCAGCAGGACCAGGACGCCGCAGACGATCGGGGCCCACCAGGCGACCGCACCGTAGGCGAGTGCCAGCAGCCAGCCGAGGACGACCTCCCCGCCCACGGTCTTGCGGAAGGAGCGGTTGATGGTGCTCGCCGCCTCCGGGATCGTCAGGTTCTCGCGGAGGGCGACGACGACCACGGTCATGCCGACGTCGATGGCGCAGAAGACGAAGGCCCCGGCGAGCGTCGCGACCAGGACCGCAAGCTGCCGGTCGGCGAGGCGGGCCAGGCTGGCCCCGAGCGACACGACGACCAGCCCACCGACGACTCCCGACAGCGCCAGGATCGCGTGGTTGGCGAGCGTCCCGAACCAAGGCACCTCCCGCAGCTCGCGCAGCTCGATGGTGGAAACCGCTGCCACCCAGCCGCCGGCAACCGGTCCCCCGAGGGTCATGGCGGCGACCTCGAAGGGGAGGTGAAAGGTCAGCACGGCGCGGCCGTCGAACGCGGACGTGCGGAAGGAACCCAGCAGACCGAGAGCGATCCAGAAGAGGAGGCCGGTCCCGTTCGCGCCCCCCACGATCCGCGGGAGGCCGGCGTTCGCAATCGTCGCCGCGATCGGCTGGGTGGCCGTCGCCCAGCCGAGAGCACCGAAACCTGCCGCGATGGAAACCGCCACGCAGAGCGCGAGTCTCGGCGATGTCCGGCGGCGTTCGATCAGCGGCGGCCGGCTCATCGGTCGGCCTGCAGCACCATTGGGGCGATGCGTGTCGTCGCCCGCTCGAACGGATGCCGCAGGAGCGAGACCCACTCCGCCGAGAGGTGGTCCTCGAGCAGGACCGCGAAGACGGCGTCCGCTGCGGCCAGCTCCGCGTCGAACAGGAGACCGAGGGGCCGCAACCTGTCGGCGCCCCACGCTCGCTCGGCGGCGGAGCGGACGGCGGCCGCCGCAGCGGCCTGGAGCTGGCCGGCCTCGCGCGACAGGCCGGACCGGCCGATCGCGACCGAGATGGCCCGGGCTCGGCGCCGTCGGCGCTCGCATTGGAGCCGGTCCTGCTCGCCGGCGCACGCCTCGCCCCGGGAGGCAAGGAGGGGGATCTCAGCCCCGCCGAGCTGGCGCGCCCGCTCGAGGATCGCCTCGATGCGGGCTGGCCGGTCCGCGGGCACGGACCGAGGAGTCGAGTCCATCAGGGGGCACTCCTGTGGCGCGACAGGCAGGCGCGAGGACGGCGCGCCCACTGGACGGAGACGCGGACCCGATCCGATTGCTCCACCGGGGCAGGGACGGCGTTCGACCGGATTGCATCCCCGGAAGGCTGCCCAGCGGGCGCCTCGACCGGGTCGACGGCACTCCCACCCGTCCGTCCCGGCCTGCGCCGTCCACTGCGCTGCCCTCCTGGCGGGGCGGTCCGCCTCCCTCGAAAGTTGTGGCTCGGACCGCTCTGCTGCGATCATCTCCGCACGTCGTCATGCGGTTCACCAGCACCCGAAAGTACTGGTCGTCGGCGGGGCGGTACCAGCACGGAGCGTGCCTGGAGGTTGGCGGCCCCGTTCGGGCCTGGGCTACGCGCCGACCCCAGGCATCAGATCGCTCAGGTGTGCAGGGCGGCCAGATGGCGCGTCATCGCGCGGCGATGACCGCCCGACGCGTCGCGTCCCCCGGCGGCCGGAGGGAGCGGCTTGACGACGTCGTCGTTGGCGCGCGCCGAGACCTCGGCCGTGCGCCCGAGGCCGATTGGATCGCCGAGCCCGGGCGCCGTCAGCGGGCTGCTCGCCACGCCTGGAACGTCGGCCAGCCCCACGGCACTGACGCCACCGCGATGACCAGGCCGACCGCGAACATCGTCGGGTGGAGGAAGCTCAGCTCCCTGATGATCGCGAGC
>JARLHH010000115.1 GCA_031292335.1 Candidatus Limnocylindrales bacterium
CTGGCCAGCGGCCAGATCGGGTTCGTCTGTGTTGGCGGCGCGGCGTATGACGGCCAGTCGGGGTTCGCGCGCGTGCCAGGCCCGTGGGTGTGCGGCGCCAGCGCCCTGGTGAGCAGCTTCCGCAAGATCGGCGAGCCGGCCGACTCGTGGAACGCGTCGAGCCCCACCGACGCAGCGATCAGCGAGTCGGTGGGCATGGCATCCGACGGGAGCTGGACCTGGAGCTACGCAGGCACGTCCGTCTTCCTCGGTGGCAAGGTCAGCGTGCGTGTCAGCCTGGATCCGAAGAGCGGCCGCATCCTCACCGCACGCCGCGTGGACCCGACCGGCACGACGACCTACGCCTTCGACTACAGCCTGGCGTTCCCGGTGCTCGCCGTCCCGCGCTGAGCGGGAGCCAGCGGATCAGGGCCCCAGGCGCGCCGCCTCCGCCTGGAGGAGTGCCCAGGCGCGCGCGACGTGGCGTGGCTCGGTCCGCAGGTTGCCGATGGCCACGCGGATCGTGAACCGGTCGCGGAGCCGCGTGTGCGACAGGAAGACCTCGCCGGTCGCGTTCACCGCCGCCATGAGCCGCTCGTTCGCGGCGTCGAGTCGTGCCCGGACGTCCGGCTCCTCCTCCCGGCCGGTCAGCTTCGCGGGACGCCAGCGCAGGCAGACCGTGGAGAACTGCACGGGCGCCAGCCGCTCGAAGTCCTGGTCCGCGTCCACGTCGGCAGCGAGCTGCTCCGCCAGCCGGCAGTGCGCATCCACCCGTCGCCGCAGGCCGTCCACCCCGAAGTAGCGGATCAGGAACCAGAGCTTGAGCGCCCGCATCCGGCGTCCCAGCTGGGGCTGGTACTCGTTGAAGTCGTGGACCGGTGTCTCGTGATCCAGCGTCCGCAGGTACTCCGGCACCAGGCTGAACGCGGCGCGGAGCGACGGCATCCGCCGGCTCAGGAGAAGCGACGCGTCGAGCGGCGTGAAGAACCATTTGTGGGGGTTCACCACGATCGAGTCGGCGCGCTCCCAGCCGGCGAACAGCCCGCGCCGCTCCGGAACGAGCGCGGCCGCACCGCCGTAGGCCGCGTCCACGTGGAGCCAGAGGGCCTCCCGGGCGGCGATCTCCGCGATCCGCGGGACGGGATCGACCGCCGTGGAGGAGGTGGTCCCGATCGTCGCGACGATGGCGATGGGCGTCCGGCCGGCGGCGCGGTCGGCAGCCAGCGCCGCCTCCAGCGCGTCCACCCGCATGGCGTAGGCATCGTCCGTCGCGATCCGCCGGCAGGCGCTCCGTCCCAGGCCCAGCGTCATGCAGGCCTTCTCGATGCTGCTGTGGGCCTCCTCCGACGCGTACACGACCGGGGCGCCGATCTCCGGCCGGCCCGCCAGACCGCGAGCCGCCGCGTCCAGGCCGGCCGCCTCCCGGGCGGCGGCGATCGCGATGAGCGACGACGTGGAGGCGGTGTCCGTGAGGAGACCGTCGAACGCGTCCGGCAGGCCGAGGGCGCGCCGGAGCCAGCCGACGACCACCTGCTCGAGCTCTGTGCCGACCGGCGACGTCCGCCACAGCATCGGGTTCTGGCCAAGCGCGGCGGTCACGAACTCGCCGAGGATGCCCGGGCCGGACGACGTCGTGGCGAAGTAGGCCATGAAGCCCGGGTGCTGCCAGTGGGTGGCGTTGGGCTCGACGAGCCCAGGCACGTCGGCCAGGATGGCGCCGATCGGCTCCGGGTCCTCGGGCGGCTCGGCCGGGAGCCGGGCGCGCAGGGCACCGGGCTCCACTCGCGGCAGGATCGCGAAGTCCTCGACCTGCTCCAGGTAGTCCGCGAGCAGGTCCACCGTGGCGTGCGCCGCGGCCCGGAACTGGCCCGGGCTCATGTCGCCCAGGCCACCGAGCTGGGCGGGATCCAGACCGTCGAGCCCGGCCGGGTCGAGCCAGGCCGGGAGACGGGCCCGATCGGCTCCCTGCGTCACGCCGGCAGGCGCGCGCGCATCTGGTCCAGCTGGTTCCGCAGAGCGGCGGGCAACCGGTCGCCGAACCGCGCGTAGTGCTCCTCGAACTGGGGCAGCTCGGCCGCGATCGCCGGGCCGTCCACCCGCAACAGCTCGGCCAGGTCGTCGGCCGACGTGGCGAGGCCGTCCGTGTCGAGGTCCTCTGGCCTCGGCAGGAGCCCGATGGCCGTCTCGACCGCGCCCGCCGTGCCGTCTCCCCGCTCGAAGATCCACTTCAGGATCCGGCTGTTCTCCCCGAAGCCGGGCCACAGGAAGCGGCCCTCGGCGTCGCGGCGGAACCAGTTGACGTAGTAGATCCGGGGCAGCTTGTCCGGCGTCGTGGCGGCGCCGACCTCCAGCCAGTGGGCCCAGTAGTCGGCCATGTTGTAGCCGCAGAACGGGAGCATGGCGAACGGGTCGAAGCGCAGCTTGCCGATCTCGCCGAACGCCGCCGCCGTCGTCTCGGAGCTCATGATCGAACCCATGAACACGCCGTGGGTCCAGTCGAACGCCTCGCGGACCAGCGGCACGACACCCGCGCGCCGACCGCCGAACATGATCGCGTCGATCGGCACGCCGGCGGGGTCATCCCACTCGGCCGCGATCGCCGGGTCCTGGCCGGCCGGCGCGGTGAAGCGGGAGTTCGCGTGCGCCGCGACGCGACCCGCGTCGGGCGTCCAGTCGTGGCCGGTCCAGTCCACGAGGTGGGACGGCGCGGTGGGCGTGAGACCCTCCCACCAGGTGTCACCGTCGTCGGTCAGGGCGGTGTTGGTGAAGATGATGTTCCGCTCCAGCGTACGGATCGCGTTGGGGTTCGACTTCGTGTTCGTGCCGGGGGCGACGCCGAAGAAGCCCGCCTCCGGGTTGATGGCGTAGAGGCGTCCATCGGGGCCGAAGCGCATCCAGCAGATGTCGTCGCCGACCGTCTCCACGCGCCAGCCGGGCAGCGTCGGCACGAGCATCGCCAGGTTGGTCTTGCCGCAGGCGGACGGGAACGCGCCGGCCACGAACTTGCTTTGCCCGTCCGGGGCGGTCACCTTGATGATCATCATGTGTTCGGCAAGCCAGCCCTCGTCGCGGGCGATCGCCGACGCGATCCGCAACGCGTAGCACTTCTTGCCGAGGAGCGCGTTGCCGCCGTACCCAGAGCCGTACGACCAGATCTCGCGCGTCTCCGGGAAGTGGACGATGTACTTCGTGGTCGCGTCGCACGGCCACGGCACGTCCGCCTGGCCCGGGGTCAGGGGTGCGCCGACGGAGTGGAGGCAGGGCACGAAGTCGCCGGTCGCCCGGATGGCATCCAGCGCTGCGGTGCCGGAGCGTGTCATGACCGCCATGTTCACGACGACGTAGGCCGAGTCCGTGATCTGGACGCCGAGGCGGCTGATCGGCGACCCGATCGGTCCCATCGAGAACGGGATCACGTACATCGTGCGGCCGCGCATGGAGCCGCGGAACAGGCCGGTCAGCGTCGCCCGCATCTCGTCGGGGTCGCGCCAGTTGTTGGTCGGGCCCGCGTCAGCCGCGTCCCGCGAACAGATGAACGTCCGGTCCTCGACGCGCGCGACGTCGCTCGGGTCGGACCGGGCCAGGAAGCTGTTGGGCCGCAGGACCGGGTCGAGCCGCGTGAAAGTCCCCGCCTCCACCAGCCCCTCGCAGAGTGCCTGGTACTCGGCCTGGGAGCCGTCGCACCAGTGCACCGCGTCCGGCTGGGCAAGCGCCGCGATCTCGTCCACCCAGTGGGTCAGCGCGGGAAGATCGGTCGGGGGCTCCAGGCCGATGTGCCCCATCGCCCCGCGGTCCGCGAGCCCGCGGCCGGTTCCTGTCTGCACGGCGCTCATCGTCAGTCTCCCAATCCGCGTGCCACCCCGGCGGCCACGTTGGGCCGTCCGAAGCCTCGCACTCTAACGATAGCGAAGTAGGCCAAGTGCCATCGGTCCATCGGAGGGCCACGTCACAGGCTGCCCGGCTCAGCCGATTGGCAGGGTCGCCGGGCCTCGGCTACCCTGCCCGGAGCGCGCGAGACGGGCGGGCACGGCATACTCTCCCGGCCGGAGGGGCGGGTCCAGGCCTCGCTGGGCATCCAATCGAAACGTACATCGGAGCGGAGGAGACACGCGATGAGAGACCTTCGAAGGCGCGTCCTTCTCCTCTCCGCCCTCGTGGCCGTCGTGGCGGCGGCGATCCCGGCCTCCGCGAGCGCTGCCACGATCCGGCGCACCTGGACGGCGCCGATCTCCGGCGCCACGGCGGGCGGCGGGACCGCCAGCGGATCCGGCGTGCTCGTTCGCTACTGGGCCGGAACGGGCAGCTTCTCGGCGCAGCTGCAGGGGCTGCGTCCATCGATGACGTACGCCGTGTCCGTCTACCGGGGCACCTGCTCGAAGCCGACGCTTCTCCTCCGGCTTCCCAACCTGGCGACTGATGCCAGCGGCACGGGCTCGGTGTCCGGGACGATCACGCTGGCCCGCATGACGCCCGTCTGGAACGCGTCGCAGGGCGGTTCGATCGCCCTGCGCGTCCGGTCGGGGGCAGACGTGCATTGCGCCACGCTCAGGTATCCGGTCACGACGCGGATTGCCGTGCCGAGCCTGGGCATCGACCTGCCCGTCGTCTACCAGCCCGGCAACGCGTTCCCCTGGTGCAACGTGGCGATGTACCTGCCGGGACTCTCCCAGCCGGGCGAGGCCGGCGTCACGTTCCTCTACGCGCACGCCCGGACCGGCATGTTCCTGCCCCTGCTCACCGCCTCGCTTGTCAACAACGGCGCACGCATGCTGGGGATGAAGGTGTACGTCTGGACGAGCGACGACCACCTGTACACCTACAGGGTCACCCGCGTCCTGCGCCACCAGTACGTGCTGCCGGACATCTGGTCGCTCATGGGCCAGCAGGTCTGGCTCCAGACGTCCGAGGGACCGTACGGCACCTACAACAAGCTGATGGTGGTCGCCCAGCGGGTCTCCGTCACCACGGCGAGCGACGCGGACGCGCACCCGACCGCCCAGCCGATCGTGTGCAGCCGGTACTGACAGCGGGGGTTCGGCGCGCGGCGGCACAGCCGGCCCGCAGGGACGTCGCGGGGAGATCGGCCCGAATCAAATGACCCCCGGCGGCGTTCCGGGGGCCATTCTCGCGTTCAGGCGATGGTCGGGGCGGAGCGATTCGAACGCTCGACCTCCTGAACCCCATTCAGGTGCGCTACCAAGCTGCGCCACGCCCCGACGGCTCGAAGAATAGCAGACGCCCGGACACGCACGGCGTCCACGTCTCGTCGGCGTCCTGGCGGCCGTCGGACGTGCCGCTGGCCCTGCTCAGCCGGCGCGGCGCTTCCCCGGACGTGCGGTGGCGCGTGCCTTCGGCGGCGAGCCTTCGGCCTGGCGGGCCGAGGCCACCGCGGCCCGTGCCCTGGCGGCCGGCC